>DXGW01000059.1 GCA_019113665.1 Candidatus Alistipes excrementipullorum | reverse complement strand
TCCGTTTTGGTGGTGCAAATGTATGCAATATTTTTGTTTTACCAAAATAAAAAGATAAATTTGTGGGTCATTCAACAAAAAACGAATAACAATTTATGTGTAGAGCTTTAATAATAGGCGCAGGTGGCGTGGGTACGGTGGTTGCCCAGAAGGTTGCTGCCAACCCGATTTTCAGCGACGTGATGCTCGCGAGCCGAACCAAATCAAAGTGCGATGCCGTAGCGGCGGCCATCGGAGGAGACCGTGTAAAGACGGCACAGGTCGATGCCGACAGCGTTCCGGAATTGTGCGAACTCTTCCGCAGTTTCAAGCCCGACATTGTTATCAATGTTGCGCTCCCGTATCAGGACCTGACGATCATGGACGCATGTCTCGAGTGCGGGGTCAACTACCTCGATACGGCCAACTACGAGCCCAAGGACGAGGCCCATTTCGAGTATTCGTGGCAGTGGGCTTATCAGGACCGTTTCAAGGAGAAGGGGCTGACGGCCATTCTCGGCTGCGGCTTCGACCCGGGAGTTACGGCGATATTCACGGCTTATGCCGCAAAGCATCATTTTGACGAGATCCACTATCTCGACATCGTGGATTGCAATGCCGGAAATCACGGCATGGCATTCGCCACCAACTTCAACCCCGAGATCAATATCCGCGAGGTTACGCAGAAGGGCCGCTATTACGAGAACGGCAAGTGGGTCGTTACTGAACCCCATGAGATTCACAAGGCTCTGCATTATCCCGAAATCGGCGAGCGCGAATCGTATGTCATCTATCACGAGGAGCTCGAGTCGCTCGTGAAGAACTATCCGACCATCAAGCGCGCCCGTTTCTGGATGACTTTCGGACAGGAGTATCTGACACACCTGCGTGTGATTCAGAATATCGGTATGGCCCGTATCGACCCGATCATCTACAACGGCGTCGAGATCGTGCCGATACAGTTCCTCAAGGCCGTATTGCCCGATCCCAAGTCTCTCGGTGCCAACTATCACGGCAAGACCTCGATCGGCTGCCGCATACGCGGTATCAAGGACGGCAAGGAGCGTACATACTATATCTACAACAACTGTGATCACGAAAAGGCATACGCCGAGACCGGTACGCAGGCCGTAAGTTTCACTACGGGTGTTCCGGCTGCCCTCGGTGCTTCGATGTGGGCCAAGGGACTCTGGCGCGGTGCCGGTGTCTTCAATGTCGAGGAGTTCGATCCCGATCCGTTCCTGGCCGACCTCGGCGAGCAGGGGCTGCCCTGGGTTGAGGAGTTCGATGTCGATCTTGAAGTGTGATGCTTTAATCGTTGCAATGTTACGGGGAGAAGGGCAGGCCTTTCTCCCCGTTTTAATAGGTATAAATACCTAATATTCATGTGAGGCACACAGCAGAAGATAATTTGTGTTATCTTTGTGTGCTCAATTCGGATATGATGGTGGATTTTGACAAAGTACCTTCTCCATGTTTCGTCCTCGATGAGGATTTGCTGCAGCGGAATCTCGAAACCATTGTTTACGTGCGCCGTGAGAGCGGTGCCGAGATCATCGTGGCATTGAAGGCCTGCGCCATGTGGAGCATATTCCCGACGCTGGCCCGCCATTCCGACGGGGCTACGGCGAGTTCGCTTGCCGAAGCGCGTCTGGTGTTCGAGGAGTATGGCCAGCTGGCCCATACGTATGCTCCAGTCTATACGGAACGGGAAATAGATGAAATCCTGCGGTACAGCAGCCACATTACATTCAATTCGCTTGCACAGTTCGAACGTTTCGGCCAAAGGGCATTGCTTCGCGGCATATCGTGCGGGCTGCGTATAAACCCCGAGTATTCGCCTGTCGGAACCGATCTTTACAATCCGTGTGTCAAGGGGTCTCGTCTTGGTGTTACGCGTGCCGAGTTGGGCGAACTGCCGGACGGAATCGACGGATTGCATTTCCATGTATTGTGCGAGTCGCGTCCCGAACACCTGCGCAAGGCCCTTGAGGCCGTTGAGGAGCATTTCGGCGATCTGCTCGACCGCGTGAAGTGGCTCAACTGCGGCGGCGGCCATCTTATGACACATGCAGAGTACGATTGCGACGAACTCATAAGGGTCATACGCGATTTCCGCTCGCGGCACCCGCATCTGCGTATCATACTTGAACCTGGAAGCGCCTTTACGTGGCGTACGGGTTATCTTGTCTCGACGGTCGAGGACATTGTGCGCAATGGCGGTGTCAATACTGCCATGCTCAACGTGTCGTTCGCCTGTCATATGCCGGATTGCCTGGAGATGCCGTATAAACCGGCCATCATCGGGGCGCATGAACCTGCAGAAGGTGAAAAGCGCT
The DNA here is from genome assembly GCA_019113665.1 of Candidatus Alistipes excrementipullorum. Taxonomy (GTDB): domain Bacteria; phylum Bacteroidota; class Bacteroidia; order Bacteroidales; family Rikenellaceae; genus Alistipes; species Alistipes excrementipullorum. The sequence continues at coordinate 11,049 of DXGW01000059.1, read as the reverse complement.
GGCGCATGGGCGGCAACAGCTGCCTTGCCGGTGATTATTATGGTGATTGGGCCTTCGACCGAGAGCCGCGTGTCGGCGACCGCATCGTATTCGAGGACATGATACACTATACGATGGTCAAGACCACGATGTTCAACGGCGTGTCGCACCCGGCCATAGCCATTGCTACACACGGGGGAGATGTGAACATAATCAAAGAATTCGGCTACGAGGACTTCAAGTCGCGTATGTCGTGAACCCAAATACATTACGATGAAAGAATTTAAGCCTACTGACTACACGCTTGAATGCGTCGCAACGGGACGCGAGTTTGCCGACGAAGGTTGGACGCTCAGTGACCGTGAATGTAAAAAACCGTCGCTCGTAAGAACGAAATATGCCGTCAAGCAAATCGACGTGAAGCCCGATTCGTTCGGACTATACAAGTTCTGCGACTGGCTGCCCGTAAAGCGCATGTTGAAAGGTTCGTCCGCTCCAGTTACATACAAGAGCAAGAACCTGGCCGCGCATCTTGGGCTGAAAAACCTTTACATTACGTTCAACGGTTACAATCCTGCCATAGGGGCCAACATGACGACGTGCTCGTTCAAGGAGACCGAGGCTTACAGCGTGTGCGCCAGAGCCGATGAGAACTGCGACAAGGTGCTCGTCGTTGCGTCGGCAGGAAATACAGCCCGCGCATTTGCCAAGGTTTGTTCGGACAACAATATCAAGTTGCTGTTGTCGGTGCCGGCTGACAATCTCGACGCCCTGTGGTTCGAAAAACCGCTCAATCCGTGTGTGAAACTCATATCATGTGAGAAGGGCGGCGACTATTTCGATGCCATTCATTTGAGCGACCTCGCCCTGCGTTCTCCCATGTTCTATGCGGAAGGCGGAGCGAAGAACGTGGCCCGTCGTGACGGTATGGCCACAACGGTACTTTCGGCCGTTACGACCATCGGCCGTATTCCCGACTACTATTTCCAGGCGGTCGGAAGCGGTACGGGTGCCATTGCGGCATGGGAAGCGAACATGCGACTTATAGAAGACGGACGTTTCGGCAGCAACACGATGAAGCTCATGGTGTCGCAGAACGCCCCGTTTGTACCGATGTACGACGCATGGCGTGCCGATTCGCGCGAAATGCTTCCATATGACGAGAACAAGGCCCGCCGTGATGTTGAGATCATCGATGCCAAGGTTCTGTCGAACCGCAAGCCTCCCTATGGAATATGCGGTGGATTGTACGATGCCCTGAAGGCTACGGGCGGCGATGTCCTTGTGGCTACGAACGCTCAGGCCCGCAAGGCCAAACAACTCTTCCATGAACTTGAGGGTATAGACATATATTCTGCTGCCGGCGTAGCCACTGCATCGCTTGTTAAGGCTGTAGCTGACGGCCGCATCGATCCCGAAGCGACGGTTATGCTCAATATCACCGGAGCCGGCGAGGAACTGTTCAAGCGCGACAAGGAGTTGTGGTATCTCAAACCGAGCCATGTATTCTCGCTTACGCCTGATGCCGACGATGTTGTCGCCAAGGTTGAGGCGTTGTTCGCATAAGCAATAAAATCAAAAAGTTACAGATCATGTTGTATCCGTTGAAATTCAAACCGAGGCTGAAGGAGCGTATCTGGGGCGGTAATGCCCTCCTTACAAAAAAAGGTGCGCAGGTAGGGCATGTAGACAAGACGAAACGTTACGGTGAAAGCTGGGACATATCGTGTGTAAAGGGAGATATCTCGGTGGCAGCCAACGGCATGCTCAAGGGCAACAATCTTCAGGAACTGATCGAGGTATATATGGGCGATCTCGTAGGCGACCGTATATTCGAAAAGTTCGGTCTGGAGTTCCCGTTGCTGATAAAGACTCTCGACTGCAATGACGTGCTGTCGGTGCAGGTACACCCCGATGATGCGCTTGCGGCCGAACGCCATAACTCATATGGCAAGACCGAAATGTGGTACGTCACGTCATGTACACCCGATGCATTCATATACATAGGCTTCTCGAAAGCCGACATTACGCGCGAAGAGTATCTCGACGCCGTATCGGGCGGTTATCTGCCCGAACTGCTCAACCGTGTTCCGGTGAAACCGGGCGATGCCTTCTTCATACCTGCAGGCATGGTCCATGCATTGGGCAAGGGTGTCGAGGTCGTGGAGATACAGCAGACTTCGGACGTTACGTACCGTATTTACGACTGGGACCGTGTCGGCGCCGACGGCAAGCCGCGTGAACTTCATACGGCACTGGCGGTAGATGCCATCGATTTCGAACGCAGACCCGAAGAGTGCATCAAGAAATGCAAGCCCGAAACAAACAAGTCGGTAGAGATCGTAAAGTGCCGTTATTTTACGACCAACCTGCTCGATGTGGACGGTGATGTCGACAAGGATTATGCGCCGCTTGACTCGTTTGTCATTTACATGTGTGTCGGCGGTGAGGTCGAACTCGAAACCGAGGGCGGCAAGGAGCATATGTCCGACGGCGATGTGGTGCTGATTCCGGCCGAGATCAACGATGTATGCATATCAGGAAAGGCACGCCTGCTTGAAATCTATGTCGGTTAGGCGTTCATGTTACGATAATGATAAAACAGCCTGTGCAGAAATCGACACGGGCTGTTTGTTTTTATTCACTGTTTTATTAACCAATTAAATCCAAACAAGATGAAAGAGATTTCAACTGTGAAGCCGGTCCCGTGCTTCAGGCGATGGTCTCGCACACCGTACGGTGCATTTGCGAGCATGCATTGCCAGGTGAAAATCGGGGTGCTCGCGGTTGGGATGTCGATTCTCTTGCTTGCTCACAACGAGGCTCGCGCCGAAGGCAGCGACACGACGTCGGTCTACAAGACTTTGCAGATAGACGATATCAGTGTCGAGGGCAACAAGTCCACGCCAACGCGCAGTGCCATGGTCGTGACACCGATCTTCGAAAGGAGCTCCGAGGCTGTCGCGCCGATTCAGACCATCGAATCGGCCCTTCGCCTCAGCCCGTCGATAGATGTGCGCGAGCGTGCAGGCAAGGGGATACAGACCGACATCTCGATCCGGGGCGGTTCGTTCGACCAGACAATGGTTTTGTTGAACGGTATCAACTTTACCGATGCCCGTACGGGGCATCAGACCCACTCGTTGCCTGTAGACATTGATTGTGTCTCGGGTATCGAGCTCATCGACGGCGTCTCGGGTGTCGGGGCGTTCGCCGGTGCGATAAACATACGTACGGCACCGTTGCGCCCGACATACCTGCGTCTCGATGCCTCGGGCGGAGCCTACGGCTACGCCTATGCCAACCTTTCGGGAGCTGTAACCCACAAGGGGCTTACGGTCATGGCTATGGGCTCGTACAGACGCAGTGACGGGTATATCCACAACACCGATTTCGCCAACTACAATGCCTATGTCAGGGCTACGTACGATTCGGCAAAGGCGGGATTCTTCGATGTCCAGGGTGGGTACCAGCATCGCGGGTTCGGTGCCAACGGATTCTATTCGCTCAGCTATCCCGACCAGTACGAGCAGACACAGACCGCCATTGCGTCGGTACGCTGGGTCAAGGCCTGGGGTCCTTTCACGCTGAATGCTTCGGGCCGTTACCGCAAGAACTTCGACCGTTTCGAACTCATACGCGGCAGTGAGGCCAAGGTGCCGTTCAACCATCACAACACCGACGATGCCGGTGCCGAGGTATGGGGCGATATGCGTTGGGTCGGAGGTACGACCTCGCTCGGCGGAGACTATACCTTCAACCACATATACAGTACGGTTTTGGGAAATCCGCTCGAAACGCCTCATGGAATATATACCAGGGGTGAGCAGCGTCATGTGGGTAATGTGTGGCTGAGACACACCAAAAACTGGAAGCGTTTCAATGTGGCGGCTTCGGGAGGCGTGAGCTTTACACCTTACGGGACGTCGGCCTTGTGGAGCGCTTCGGGCGGTTACCGGTCGCTTACCGGAATCCGTGTCGAGGCCGGTGCCACGCAGTCGATGCGCCTGCCTTCATATACGGACCTCTTCTATACGGCTGTCGGCTACGTGTCGAATCCCGATCTGAAGCCGGAAAGCGCCATTACATACCGTATTGCCGCATCGTACGATTCGAAACACTGGATCGCGTCGGCACAGGTATATTACCGTGATGCCGACAATATCATCGACTGGGTCAAAACCACGGCCGAGGCCGACTGGGAATCGCGTCAGATAACACAACTCGGAGTGCTCGGGACCGAACTTACAGCCGGATACCGCTCTGACGGTTGGCTGCGCCGCGTTACGCTGTCGTACGGTCACATATACGAAACCAAGGAGAGCGGTGGGCTTATCTCGAAGTATGCATTCGACTATATGCGCAACAAATGTGCGTTGAATGTCGAATTCCACTTCCTGCGGTATTTCTCGTTGTCCTTGACAGGGTCGTTCTATGACCGTATAGGCAACTATGCCGATGCCGACGGCGAAGTGCACGGTTACAAGCCCTATTTCCTGCTCGACGGACGTCTGGCTTTCGACTGGAAGATATTGAGGCTGTATCTCGATGCCACAAACATTACCGATACGCGCTACTTCGATTACGGAGGATTGCGCATGCCCGGTACATGGCTATCGGCCGGGGTGGTTATCACGATATGATTCGGCGGGGGAGGATCAATCCTCCCCCGTTTTTTGTAACTTTGCCGCAAAACGGAACATTTTATGGAAGCAGAAATAATGGATCTTGCGCTGAGAAATGCCGCCAGGGCGCGTGAAATAATCGAAGAACTCGATATTGTCGGGGCGTGGCGCAGCATCGGGGCCGAAGCCAACCTTGTCGGCTCGTTGCGCATGGGGCTGATGATGAAACACCGCGACATCGATTTTCACGTATATTCGTCTCCGCTGTCCGTTGCCGACAGTTTCGCTGCCGTGGCGCGTATTGCCGCAAATCCGCATGTCATGGAGATTACGTTCCGTAATCTTGCCGATACCGACGAACATTGCTTCGAATGGCATGCCTTCTATCGCGGCGAAGACGGCGAACTTTGGCAGTTGGATATGATACATATCCTGCGCGGGTCGTTCTACGATGGCTATTTCGAGCGTATGGCCGACTGTATTTCGGCCGTTATGACAGACGAGATGCGCGAGGCTGTCCTGCGGCTCAAGTATCAGACTCCCGACGACGAAAAGATCATGGGGGTGGAGTATTACCGGGCCGTTGTCGAAGGCGGTGTGCGTGACATGGATTCATTGCGCAGGTGGCTTGCCGCCAACCCGTCGCAGGGCGTTGTCGAATGGATACCTTAAACAGATAGTTATGATACGTTTGAATGTTTTTATCCGTGTCGGTGCGGAGCACCGTGCGGAAGTTCTGAAAATCGCGGAGGAGTTGGTTGCGGCATCGTTGAAAGACGAAGGCTGCGTGGCTTACGACGTGTTTGCAAGTACTACGCGGCCCGATGTTCTGATGATATGCGAGACATGGAGTGACGCCGGGGCACTCGACAAACACAGCGCATCGGACCATTTCAAGACTCTTGTCCCGCAGATTGAAAAGCTTGCCCAGATGAAACTCGAGCGTTTCGAGTTCTGACACCTGCATTACCTTACCTGAAAAAAACAGGGACCGCATCATGGCGGCCCCTGTTTTTTCTCCCCTGAAACAATTATTTGATGTTGGGGTTGAGCTTGTTCCACTCCGATACGGGAGGAAGAACGCCCATGGCGATAACCTCGTCACGCAGAGCGCAGAGGTGCTCGTAGCTCTTTTCGAGGGCAGCCTCCTCTTCGGGGGTACCCTTTACGTCCTTCAGGTGGCAGCCGTCAGCCGTGATGGAGGTCTCCCAAGCCATCATGATGTGGTCGAACTTGTCGTTCGATACATACGTGCCGGCCGGCCAGCGGAACTGCTTGCCGCCCATTGCAGCTGCAATCATCTCGATCGAAACGTATGCAGGGCTCTGGAACGACGAACGGCCGCGCAGGTTGATGATGTTGGCGCCGCCTTTGGTAACCTTGGTCTGGATCTCGGCCCACTGCTCCTTGCTCAGAGCCGGAGTGCCGATGATGTCGGTCAGCGGTTTGCCGTCAACCTTGGCAGTCGATGCGTAAACGGCCATCTGCTCGCCGTGGCCGCCGTATGTGCGGCAGTTCTCCACCTTGTCGGGTGAGATGGCGAAGAATTTGGCCAGCTCGCTGCGCAGACGGGTCGAGTCGAGGGCTGCAAGGGTAGTAACCTGCGACGGTTTCAGACCCGAGTAGAGCAGGGTGATAAGACCCGTAATGTCGGCGGGGTTGAAGATGATAACCACGTGCTTTACATCGGGGCAGTACTCCTTGACGTTCTTGCCGAACTCTTCGGCGATAGCTGCATTGCCCTTGAGAAGGTCCTCACGGGTCATGCCGGCCTTACGTGCGGCACCGCCCGAGTTTACAATGTATTTTGCACCTGTGAGAGCCTCCTTGATGTCCGAGGTGAACGTGATGTTGACACCCTCGAAACCGCAGTGGAAGAGCTCCTCTGCTACACCCTCAAGACCGGGGGCATAGGGATCGTACAAGCAGATGTTGGGGGTAAGACCCATCATGATGGCCGTCTGGGCCATGTTCGAACCGATCATACCGGCTGCGCCGATGATGGTCAATTTTTCTTCTGTTACGAATTTCATACTTTTCAAGTATTTATGTTAAAAAATCTTCTGTTCCGCAATACAAAGCTATAAAACCTTTTGAATTTTATGAAATAAAATTACGATTTTTTACTTCCGTTTGTGCTTTTATGGTGTTAAAGTCTGGTCCCGGAACCTATTTCGAAGTGATATTTGGCTATGCCGAGGTCGATATCGGCATAGAAACCCCATCTCGTCTTTGCCGAAACCTTGCCGTCGGCATATTCGAACAGGAATTTCTGTTGGTTCAGGGCTGTGGGTGCGAGCAGTGCATATTCGACTCCGCGCATGAACCAGTCGGGCTCGTTGCCGTGCAGTCGCACAACCTTTGACACGGGCTTGGACTTGTGCTGTACACCTTGCGTCTCGCCGTATCCGATGGCTATGACGGCCACGAGTTTCTCGTTCCTGCCGATATTGACGGCTTCGGGGACTTTGGTATATGTCAGGCCTACCCAGCATGTATTGAGACCCAACTGCTGCGCGCGCAGGACGATATGTTCTCCGTAATATCCGCACCTCTCATCGAGCGACGGGCCTTTTGGCCCGACCAGCGCAAGATAGTTCCTGACACCGGAGAAACTTCCGTATCGGGCCATGCGTCCTCCGAAGGCTCTTGGCTCGTCGAGTACGAGTTGCATGTTCAGGTCCCCGGATCTGTTGCATTCCTCTATGAGCGATCCGAGTTCGTTTGTCACCCCGGTCGGAATAGGTTTGTCGGTATAACGTCTGACCGAATGGCGCTGTCGTATGGCTTCTGCAAGTTTCATGATGAGTCTGTGAATATGTGCAAATATACTAAAAGGGGAGCGCAGGGACAAACTGAAAACAAAATTTTCGTGTTTGGCCATGCCAGACTACCTTCTGTATTTTATAAGTTTTGCGGTATTGGCCTGTGCGCGGTGCGCAATCAATGCATGGCAATCTCCATGCCCGATCGGATAAAAAGAGACGGGCCGGCCTTCATTTATCGGAAGACTGACCCGTATTGAAATCCGCAGCCGGTTGATGTTTGCCGACTTTGCGGCTGGTGTTGAGCTATCGGGACTCGAACCCAAAACGACAGAACCAAAATCTGCTGTGTTACCATTACACCATAGCTCAATCCGTCGCTCGAAAGCGTTGCAAATATATCATAACTTTTTAGAACTGCCAAATTTTGCACCGAAAATCGCTGCCGCGCACCGCCTCCCGATTGTCGCATGCGGGACTATGCCGGTACGACCTTTTCGATCCTGCCGAGGCGTACGTACCAGATGTATCCGTCGACTTCGACATAGCCGATCCTGTGCAGCAGCTGCATGTATTCGCGGAGCTGCCGTGCATAGCGTTCCGAGTGCTCCTCTCCGAACTTGTAGTCGATGACTGTCGCTTTGTTGCCCTTTGTCATCACACGGTCGGGACGTCGTGTGGAGGAACTCTTGGGCACGATTATGTCGTTCTCGTTGCGAACCTCGCTCCACCCTTCGCCGAACCAGCTGCTTACGGTCGGGTCTGACAGGGCCTTGTCTATTTCGGCCTTGAGCCGCTCCGCTTCCGGTTCGCTTATCAGCGCATCACGGGTCATTTGCCTTACGGCGTCGTATATGTCCGCGACCGTTACGGCCTGCGAAAAGGCCTTGTGCATGAGTATTCCGAAGTTGCGCGGTGCGAGTTCGGCCGAAGCCCCGTCTTCGAAATACCGCTGCGACGGCAGCCGCAACCTCATGTCCGCCTCGGAGACTCCGTAAAGGCCGATTGTGACGTGCTCGGTCTCCTTATGGGCCGGGTCTCCTTTTTTTACATCGTCCTTGACGGGTGAGGCGAACTGCCCGAATTCAAGATGTTCGCAGCCGTCTGCACCTGAGTTGAAACCCTCTTTCCCGAGTGCCGCAAGCAGCAACCTGCCGACAGTGCCGACCGATCCTTCGGCTTTTTTTGGCCGCTCGATGAAAATGTGCAGCGCTTCCGCCGCACGTGTGAAAGCTACGTAAAGAAGGTTGATATTGTCGACATGCGACTGTATCTTTTCACGGAAATAACCCTCGGCGAAGTAGGAGTCTTCCATCGTGCGTTTGGTCTTTACAGGGAACTTGCCGAGCTCTTCCATGTCGCTGTCGCCATGTGGTTGCGACCATATGAAGTTCTTTATCTCGCCGGTCGACGAACGGGGATCGAGTGCCCAGTTGCAGTAGGGGATAATGATGACCTTCTTTTCAAGGCCTTTGGCCTTGTGTACGGTTGAAATCTCGATGGTGCTTTCGCTTTGCTCGATGTTGAGCGACTGTTTGTACCCGGTCTCTTCCCACCACTGCAGAAACGACCGTATGTCGGCGGTTTTGCCGGAGCAGAACCGGACGACTGATTCGTGCAGGGCCTGCAGATATGCCGTGTAGCGCGGCTCCCTGCCGAGGTCGAAATGCATTACGGTGCGTTCGAACGCCTCTTCGGGTGACAGCAGACGTATGGAACGCAGGAAGTCGCTCTCTTCAACCGATAATGGAACCTCGAATGAGGTAGAGCCGCTGAATCCCCTGAATACGGAGCGTTCGACGCGGTCTTCGGGGTTTGCAGCCAGCGACAGCACCGAAATGACAAAACGAACGACGGGTGACGAACTGATGACCAGCGCCTCCTGTGTCATGATGTCGAACTTGTAACGCGGGTCGGTATTGTCGTGCATGAAGTCGAGCAATACGCCGGCAATCTTCTTGCCGTCTGATTTGCTCCGGGTAAGGATCATTATGTCTTTGGGACTGAATCCTTTGTCCAATACTGATTTTATGCGCTCTATGACGGGCGGCTCCTCGTCGTAAAGCGTGATGTCGACATATCCCGTGCCGCTCGTCCCCCTTTTGGGATTCTGTCTGTGGCCGGCGTATGCTTTTGCCAGGGTGTCGTGCAGTTCGTCTCTGAGTGCGGACGATATTTTGCCGTTGCCGCAGGCTTCGTCGAGCTGGGTGTTCAGCATATCGTTGTCGCAGCCGACGACCTTGCCGATGGCGTCGTTGTTGAACTCCACAATGACCGGAAGACTGCGGTAGTTGTCCTGAAGGCTTACGACCGCAGTCTCATTGCCGAGTGCGGCCGGTGCCGTCTCCTGCAAGATCTTCCAGTCGCCGCCGCGCCACCTGTATATCGACTGTTTTACGTCGCCGACGATCAATACCGATGTGTCGTTAGTCTGAGCCATGGCATTGCGAAGCAGCGGAAGGAAGTTTTCCCACTCTTTGCGCGAGGTGTCCTGGAACTCGTCGATCATGAAGCGGTCGAACCGGGTGCCGACCTTCTCATATATGAACGGGGCGTCGTTGTCGGCAATGAATTTCGAGAGTATGTATTTTGTCTCCGACAGCAGCATCAGGTTCTCCTGTTCGCACATCTCGACGACCTTGCCGTAGAGGTCGCTGAGCAGTGCGAAACTGCGGTAGTTCTCGCGGAGCAGTTCGGCTGTATTCCAGGTCTTTACGCTGCGGTCATACGTCCGGCATATCTCCGACATGATTGCACTCAACTCCCCGAGCAGGGCCTGTGCTGCCGGTGATTTCCGCTCTTTGGCCAGCCATGCGCTCTCCGCCGGCTCGGAGCAGTTGCGTGCTGTTTTCGTCGGTTCTTTTGTGGGGGTCGCCGCCGCGGCGTAGAAAAAGGAGGCCGTATGTTTCTTGAAGTCGCCTGCCGACAGGCCTGCCCCCTCGATAAGCCCGATGGCTTTGTTTGCCAGTTCGACGATGTGCCGTTGCGAAGCCATGGCCCGTCCCGTTGTCGCATTGACTATCTTGCGCAACTCCTCTTTGGATCTGGCGTTGCGGATCTGCTCCTTGTTCTGCTCGGCGAAGAGTTCCGATCCCAGGTCGAGTATGCCTTCGCGAATGTCCCAGCGCTTGCTCTCGTCCATGCGCTCGTGCATGAAATCCACGAGCCACTGTTGCAGCTCCCTGTTGTCGCGTATGCCTTCGACCAGGGCGTCGGCGCTCTTTTCGAGAATGGTCGTCGGGTCGAGCTCGACGGTATAGTCAAGCTCGATGCCCAGTTCGATTATGAAGGCCCGCAATATGCGTTGGAAGAATGTGTCTATCGTGAGGACGGTGAAGCGCGAATAGTCGTGCAGTATGTTTGTCCGTGCGGCCTTGGCCCGCTCGCGGACTGTCTGCCCATCGAGGTTCAGGTCGCGGCACAACGCTCCCATATACCCGCTCTCTTCGCCGGCTGCCAGTTTGTTGATCTCCCGCAGGATTCGCGTCTTCATCTCTTCGGTAGCCTTGTTCGTGAAGGTTACGGCAAGTATGTTGCGATATGAAGCCGGATCCGAGATGACATCATGTACATACTTGTATGCCAGCTGGTATGTTTTTCCCGAGCCTGCGCTCGCACTGAGGATTTTCGCTCGTGTCACGTCTGTTTGAAACTTTTCGGTAAAGGTATGAAAAATCCGA
>DXGW01000058.1 GCA_019113665.1 Candidatus Alistipes excrementipullorum | reverse complement strand
GTGTCAGCACATCGTTGCGGTCATACCACTCGTTGCGCTCGATAATCTCACGCTTGTAGCGTTCCATCTTCTCAGATATGGGGAAAGTGGGGCGCGGCAGTGCTGTCTTGGCCTCACGCAGCGACGGACGTATCGTCCGGTCGAAGACGTCGTGCTGGAAAGGCCTGCGCTCGTCCTGCCATGTGAAACCCTGCAGGAACAGCGGCTGTGTCTCGGGAATCTTGTCCATCGGATAGATGATGTAGTTGGGACTGCCGCGATAGGTTATGCCGGTAATCTGCTTCTCTTCGATGTAGAAGGTCATGTCGGCGCTCTCTATGTACATGAGCCCCTGTACCTCGGGTGATCCCTCCTCCTGCATGTAGTATATAGTCTGGGCATTGCCGTTGACATCGTCACGGTATATCTCGTTGTTGCGGAAGTACGATATCATCGTCTTGCCGGCCACCTGGTTGTAGTGCAGCGTGTCTATCTTGGAGACCATCATCGGGTTGTCGATGAATTCAGCATGGTCGAGCTGCTGGTTTTTGGTATAGATGTCCATAGAAGTGGACGTTACCTGGTTCTCCTCGTGCCACAGCACCGGTTCGATATAGAGCCTTATTACCGAATCGAGCGTCGACGAGGACATCGAATCGCATGCCGACTGGAAGTCGGACCTGTATATACGTACGTTGCGGTATCCGAGAATCAGCCTGTACTGCGTATCTATGACAGCCGTATCTGCCAACGTCTCCTCGCCCAAAGAGTCGAGCGTTGCGAACAGTATTGAATCGAGCCTGTGGTTGGCCACAGAATCGTAGAACAAACCTTCGGCCGTCATTATACTGTCAGCAAGAGCCAGCATGACCGTGTCCGGTTTGACCTTTATGCCCTTGCGGGCAAGGCGTGCGAGCATTCGCGCACGTCGTTTGTCGGCGCGAGCCTGTTCCCTGGCTGCCATCTTGTCGAGCAGGGCCGTCTTTTTGGCCTGTCGGACATCGGCAATCGAGTCAAGCTTGATCTTGCGTATCCTGGCCTCCTCCTTTTTGATCTCCTCGCGCCGTTTCCTGGCCTCTTCGCGCAACTTGGCGCGCTGCTCCTTCTTGCTCAGCACCGGCAGCGTATCTACGGCACCTCCGTCGAGACTGTCGACAATGCCGCTCTCCGTGGCAAGTGAGTCGGCCCCCACCGGCATATCCTCCGGTGTCGCGGTCTCTCCGGCCGGCAATGAATCTGCCGGACCGGCTACCTCAGAGCCGTTTGCTCCAAGCGGCCCTGTCCCTATGGGATTGTTCAATGACGGCAACCTGTTTCCACCCGTTTTGCCCTGTTGGCCTTCAGACTGCTGGCGTTTGCCTTTTGCGGGCAAGGAGTCGTTCCGTGCTGTCTCGGCCATGGAGGTCGAGTCGTTTGCTGCCATGCTTGCAAGCAGAGCCGCCCGTGCAGCCTCCTCCTTGTCACGCTGTGTCGAGCGGCTGTAGAGGAATATCGAGTCTGCACGCATGAAGAGCGAGTCGCCCTGCTCGAGGTCATAATTCACAATGGCCGGGTCCTTCGACAGAAAGGCGTCGCCCGGCTTCTTCCAGTATTCGCCCCAGTTGCCGAAGGCGAGGGTCTTGTGTTCCTGGTCGTCAATCTGTATGTTGCTCTTGAGCAGAGCATATCCGCGTTCGCGGTAATAATCCAGACTGTCGCTCCAGAGCTCCTGGTTCTCGGTGAGGATATATCCGTTCTCGGTTATTACGTACTTGTCGCTGTCCTTCTCGTAGGAGCCGCGGTCGGCATAGAGATACTCTCCCTTGTCGTTCCAGATGTCGGTGTTCGAGAAGAACTGCGCCCTGTCGGTCTCGATGTTGTAGATTACCGAGTCGCCGTCCATCTCGTACTGTTCGTTGGCCATCTCCACATTGTCGACGCATATGACTTCATGCGTATCGGCATAGTAGTAGCCGCGGTCCGATTCGAGCATGTTGTCCTTGTTGGTGACCACGCCGCCGTCGTCGAACTCGCCGATGTTGAGTTTGGTGTCGAATTTGAACTTATAGGTATAGAGCGTGGCGTCGCCGTCGACCACCTTTACGAGTTTGGAGTATACCTGAGCCTCGTTGATCTCGCCGTTGTATTCGGCGCGGTCGCCGTAGATGTATGTCTCGTTCTTGTTGATGAGAACATTGCCGAAACACTCGATTCTCTTGTCGCTGTACCGGACGGCGCTGTCGCAGACGATGACGGCTCCGTTGTGATGGGCCGCAAAATTGCCGACAAGACAGTATATGGTCGAATCCTCGTTGATCTTGACCGGATAGACAACGTCCGACTTCAGGTCGACGAGTTCACCCTCCCCGGTGTCTCCGGCCGCTTCCGGTTGCTGCGGTATTGTCGTATCAGTGTCGCGTTCGTACGCCGAAGCGAACCCCGCGATGACGGTGATTACGATAAGTATTGAAAACAGCTTGCGCACGTCCTGTTACGATCTGCGGTTATTTTACCCAATTCTTGTTTACGAACTCTCCGTTGCGGTATTCAGGGTCTATGTAGACATACATCGACTCGATCTTCTTGTCGAGCCACTTGTTGAATACCTTCTCCTGTTTGTCGGCCAGTGCCATGGACTCGATACGCAGGTAATCCTCCTCAAGCGATGCCGGGTGGGGCGGTATTACCTCCACAAGCTTGATTATCTTGCTCAACTCGTTGCCGACGAGATCCTGGCTGCGGAATGCCGGGGATATCTCGCCGACCTTCAGCTGCTTTATGGCATTGTAGTCCTCGATGCTTTTGCCGGTACCCATACCGAAATCCTCCTCAAGGAACCTGGTGGCCGTCAGTTTGGCGTCGAAGGCGTTGTAGCGTTCGAGCAGGTCGCGGTTGGAGACTATACCGCCGTTCATCTTCGAATACGCGTCGTCCGAGAATTCGCGGGCCGCCTTTTCGAAGGTTATCGAGTCCTTGCGTATGAGGTCTGCTATGCTGTCGAGTTCCTTCATAGGCTCGACAAGCTCCTCGACCGTATAGGTCGGGCGCAGCAGGATATGGCGGCAGTGGTAGAGATCGCCCTTCTTGTCGATCAGTTGTATGATGTGGAATCCGTATTCCGTTTCGACAACCTCCGACACCTGGCCCGGTTTGAGTTCGGCGAGAGCGTCGGCAAACGGCTGTACGAAACCGGCGAGTACGGTCGGCTCCATCTCACCTCCGCGAATGGCCGATCCGTCGACCGAATAGATGCGGGCCATGACCGAGAATTTGGCCTGTCCCGTGATTATGCGCTCACGCATCTCGAGAAGGCGCTCGCGCGTACGCTGTTTGGCCTCGACCAGCGATTTCGGAAATTTGGTGATCTGGGCATATACGTACTGCTCTCCGATGATCGGAAGACTGTCCTTGTCGATCTGCTTGTAGTAGCGCTCGACCTCGCCCGGCGTTATGGTGACCTTGCTCGTCACCTCGTTCTGCATGGCCGATGCATAGGACTGTTCCTCATACCGGCGGCGTATGATCTCACGCAGGTCATATATCGGCATGTGATGCTCGGCCTGGAGCTTCAGTATCGATCCCGACTCCTCGACCATGGCGTTGACCTGGTCCTCGGCACGCTGCAATATGTCGCTCGTATTGATCTGTACCGAGTCGATCAGGGCCTGATTGTAGAGAAGTTTCTGCATGAGCAGGGCCTCGAGCGCCTCGTTGAACGGGTCGCGGTCCGATGTGTAACCGGCCTGACGGCGGCGTTCGACAAGCATCTGCGATGTCTCCATGACTTCGGAGTAGAGTATCGACGAGTTGCCGACTACGGCCACTACCTTGTCGAGCATTACCTGCTTTTTCTCGGCTGCGGCCCTGATGGAAACCGTCGTTGCTGCCAGTGCGGCCAGGATCAGGGGTACGATTGCTTTCTTGATCATATTGCGAATGTCGTTTTAATTTGCTGAACTGTTCTCTTCTTTGGTATATATGCGCGCGTGTCCGTTTTTCAGGGCCTGACGTGTGATCATCTCCTCATGGGCCTTGATGGCCTCGCCCTGCCTGTGTGTTTTCAATACGCGTCTGATGGTTTCGCTGGCCATCTCAAGCGGACGGACCTCACCCTTGTTGCGCACGGCCGTAATCTGGTAATAGTATGTGATGCCGTCGGCCTCCATCTTGTGGACGTTGCTGTCCGTAAGCATCGAGTCGTAGTTTCGCGAGCGCAGTGTCGGAAGTTGTGCCAGAAAATCGGTGAAATCGCTCCACTCGGTAAATTCATGCAGGTTGAAGTTGTTCTTGACGCAGATGTCCTTGAACTCCTTCTGGGTCGACGCCTTCTGCGACTTCATCATCTCGAAGAGTCGGTCGCGTTGACGGTATTTGCTGCTGAATGAGACGATGCGGCCCTTGACGATAGTCTTGTCAAGCCGGAAATCGGCCTTGTGGGCATTGTAATAGGCCTCTATGTCGGCGTCCGTGACGTCGGGAACCGCCTCTGTGTCGAGGTAATACTGCTCTATCTTGCGAATGAGCAACGACTGCCTGTACTCTTCGACCTTTGCCTCGATATCGCTCTCCGACTCCGAGAATATGAGTTCGGCCTCCTCGAGCTTGAGTTGCTTGGCAATCCATTTGTCGATGTACATGGATACGAAATCTGCACTGTCGGCAGACCCCAGGGCCTGCGGTACGACGTGTTCGAGTTCGGACATGCGCAACTCCTTGCGACCTACGCGCGCGACGGTATTGTCGCCTACCAGATAGTCGGGCAACTCCTGACACGCCGAAAGCAGCAATGCGGCGGACAGTGCTGTTATTTTCAGTAAATAACGCATATCAATCCTGCAAATATAGCCATTTTACCCGAATTTAACGTATTGCAGGGCAATATTATTACTCCTGGACGGGATATTTTTCCCTGCGTCTTTCGGCGGCGAGCATCTTCCACAGAATGCCGAATCCGGCCACGAAGATTATTGCCGATATGGCATAAAGGCCGAGATATATGCTGCGGTTGGGTATGATTTCGGCGAATGTGCTGTTGCCGAACCCGAAGGATATGGCCGTCAGCGCCATGCCGTTGTTCAGGGCGTGGAGTATCATTACGGAGAATATCGAGCGCGAGCGTATGTATATGAAGCCCAGAATGAGTCCGATGACAAAGGCGTTGACCATAGATGTTATCTGGCCGTGTATTATGCCGAAGAACACCGACGACCACAGCCATGCCGCCACCACGCCGCGTTTGGCGCGGAACGATTCGAGTATGATGCCGCGGCACATGATCTCCTCGAATATCGGTGCCAGTACGACCGATACGAGTATGGCGAAGAAGCCGCGTCCCACGGCGTTGGGGACGTCTGGCAGGAATGCCAGCAACGGCTCTGTCACGATTTGTGTGGCTACAATCCATATGATGCCGCCGAGTATGAGCGACGGGTTGAATCCTGCAATCGAGAAACGGGCTATCCGGCCTCTGCCGCCGCGCATTCTGCGGTAGGCGAGTATTCCGGCAATGGCCAGGATCATGGAGATGGGGTAGACGATGACGAGCGATTCGGCCATCGACAGTTGTGCCCACAGGGAGAGCTCCTCGTCGGCGCTCTCGACCATACTCATGTCGGGGAACTGTAACCCGAAGGCCGATGTCACGACAACGGCCGCAACCTGTGAGATAAATACCCACAATATCATTACGACAAAGTCGAGTGCGTTGGGAAACGACCAATTGAATGCCGTGTTTTTTTTCTGATCCATGCTCTTCTGCAGCCGGCTTTTCCGGCAGGTCAAAGATAGGCATTTATTGCGATAATTGCATATTTCAATTTAATTTTATTAAATTTGTCCGCTTATATCGCGTATTGAATTAACACTTGAATCTATGGCAAAAGTTGTAGCTCTGGCCAACCAGAAAGGTGGTGTGGGTAAGACCACTACCGCCATAAATCTCTCGGCGTCAATAGCCCTTCTGGGGAAGAAGGTGCTGTTGCTTGATGCGGACCCCCAGGCCAATGCCACCTCGGGACTCGGCTTCGACATAAACCTCCCCGGAATATACGAATGTATCACCGGAACGGCCAAGGCTGCGGACGTGATTGTCAAGAGCCCCGACGTGAAAAACCTGTGGCTGCTGCCGTCGAGCATAGACCTCGTGGCCGCCGACACCGAGTTGCCGCAGATGGAGCATGCACACCATGTGATCAAGCGCATCATCGACGATATTCGCGACAGCTACGACTACATTTTCATAGACTGTTCCCCCTCGCTCGGCTACACCACCGTGAACATACTGACGGCGGCCGATTCGGTGCTTATACCCGTGCAGTGCGAGTATCTGGCCCTCGAAGGGTTGAGCAAGCTGCTGAATACCATAAAGAAAGTGAAGGGCGGACTCAATCCGTCGCTCGAAATCGAAGGGTTCGTGTTGACCATGTACATGCGCAACAGACTGAACAACCAGGTTGTGAACGAGGTGCGCGAACATTTCGGACAGATGGCCTTCGATACAATAATTCAGCGCAATATACGTTTGGGAGAAGCACCCTCGCACGGCAAGCCCATAATGATATATGATGCTTCGGCCATAGGCGCGACCAATTATCTGACGCTTGCCCGCGAGTTCCTCAAACGCAACCGCATGGCGAAAAAGTAAAAGACAACCATATGAAACAGAAAGGATTGGGACGAGGATTGGACGCCATTTTCGGCAGTGATCCGGTTGACATAAAGGCCAAACCCATGTCCGAGATGGCGGAGATAGCCGTGGCGGACATCATTCCGAACCCTACGCAGCCGCGTACCGAGTTCGACGAGACGGCGTTGGCGGAACTTTCGGAGTCGATACGCGCATTGGGCGTGATACAGCCCATAACCGTCAAGCGGACCGATGAAGGCAAGTATATCATCATCAGTGGCGAGCGCCGTTGGCGCGCGGCACGTGCGGCCGGAGTCGAGACCCTGCCGGCATACATACGCGAGGTCGACGACACGAACCTGCATGCCATGGCTCTGGTCGAGAACGTACAGCGTCAGGACCTGAATGCCATTGAGATTGCCCTTGGACTGCAACGCCTGATCGACGAGTGCGGACTTACGCAGGACGCGCTTTCGGAGAAGGTAGGCATGAAGCGCCCGACCGTCTCCAACTACATGCGGCTTCTGAAACTGCCCGTCGAGGTTCAGCTGGCCCTGAAGGAGGGTGTCATTACCATGGGCCATGCCAAGGCCATAGCAGGTGCCGATCCGGGACATCAGCTTCAGTTGCTCCGCAAGTGTATCAAAAAGGATCTGTCGGTGCGTCAGATCGAGGAGATGGTGCGCAACCTTGCCGAAGGCAAGACCAGGAGCGCGGCCGCTGCTGACGACGAGGAGTATCCCGAGACATATTCGCGTCTTGTCGAGCAGCTTGAGAAGTTCTTCTCGCAGGACATAAGCATCAAGCGCGGCAAGAACGGCGGTGGAAAGATCATCATAGACTTTGCCGACGACAAGGATATCGAACGTTTTATCGAGCGTTTCAAGAAGGCATAGACGCAGCAGCAGAAGGGTAGGGAATGAAAACCGTTGTGAAAATCGTATTGGTTGCGGTGCTGGCGTTGGCGTCGGCAGCTCCCCTGTCGGCCCAGCGTTATCGCGGCGACAGGCGCGTAATCCGCGGCGGTCTGATGCCCAAACCGGATTCCCTGCGCAATGATGCCCCGGCGGGAACCTCCCTCTTTTCGGGGGCTGATTCCCTGCGTCAGGATTCCACCGCACTGGCGGCCTCCGATTCGTTGAGGGGCAGTGACATGGCATTGGCTTCCCTCTACAGGAACAGACCCGACTCGCTGCGTACGGGATCAATGGCCGATTCGCTGTTGTGGTTCGCATGTGCCGAAACGAAGTTCGATTTCAACAGGCTGCTTCCCGATTCACTGCCGGTCCTTGACGTCGTAATCGAGGCGGAAATGGCCGACTCCCTGAAAAAGAAGCGCGAGCCCTTCTTCAGCGATTCCATGTCGCTGTCCAAGGTGTGCTGGCTCTCGGCTGCGCTGCCAGGATTCGGTCAGATATACAACAAACAGTATTGGAAACTGCCGATACTCTATTCGACGCTCGGCACCTCACTCGGAATGTTCATATATGAGAACGGCCGTTACAAGCCTCTCAAGAAACAGTATGACGAGCTGACGAATCAGGGCTTGAACCGTACGCCCGAACTGAACCGTGTACAGACGAACATGATACGCAGCAATACACGGCGCGAACTCTATCTTGGTGCGGCTGTCGTGTCGTATCTCTATTTTATTGGAGATGCGGCCGTGAAGTACTCGACGAATGACGTGTCGAGTGTCAAGCGTGCCACGACCCTCGCCATGATCTGTCCCGGAGCGGGCCAGATATACAACAAGAGTTACTGGCGTGTGCCGATTGTGCTCGGCGGTTTCGCAACGACCATATACTGTATCGATTGGAACAACCGCGGCTACCAGCGTTTCAAGAAGGCATACCGTCTGCGTGCCGACTATGACGATAACCCGGATAATTATCCCGACGGTTCCACCGACGAGTTCGGCGGCCGTTACTCGGCGTCGTTCCTCAAGAACCTGAGGGACAACTACCGCCGAAACCGCGACCTCTGTATCATTCTGACTGCAGGCCTCTATATCCTGCAGATTGTCGACGCACATGTCGATGCGCATTTGCGCGATTATGATATCTCGGACGATCTGTCGATGAACGTCTCGCCGACGGTCGACTATATCTATTCACCGTCGGCAGGTTCGACAATGCCTGCTTTCGGAATGAATCTGAGCATTAATTTTTAAATGAAGAGATGAAAAGATTTTGGATTATACTCTCCCTTGCATTGTTAGTCGGAATATGCGGGCAGAGCGCCGATGCGTCTGCCGCAAAGCGTAAACCTCGCAAAAAGGCCCGCAAGACCATTGTCGAACCTGCTCCACGGGCAGTAGAACCGGCCGATACGGTGAAAGTAGAGGCTGTGCCGGTACAGGATACAGTGGCCAAAGCCGAGGAAGTCGTGCCGACATACAGTACAATGTTGAATATCGAGCTCACGCCTGCGCAAATGGATTCCCTTGTCGCACAGTGGAACGAGGAGCAGAATGCCCGTGCGTTCGACGAGTTCTTCAGCAACTTCATATCGTTCGATACCAACGAGGAGAGTGCTTCCGAAATACCCGATTCGGTCTATATCGAACGGCTGAGGGCATTGGTGTCGCCTGTGCAGCTGCCCTACAATCCGATTGTCAAGAGTTATATCGCGAGATATACGGATACGCGCTGGGGAACAATCAACAGGATATTGTCCCGTTCGCAGTACTATTTCCCGATCATCGAGGACGAACTCATAAAGGCCGGTCTGCCGGTCGAGTTGAGGGCCCTGCCAATAATCGAGTCGGCTCTATCCCCGACAGCAGTCTCGGTGCGCGGAGCTGCCGGCCTGTGGCAGTTCATGCCCTCGACGGGTAAAAGCTATGGACTGGAGGTCAATTCCCTTGTAGACGAACGTTGCGACGCAGTATCGTCGACGCGTGCCGCCTGCCGATTCCTGACGGATCTGTACGAGATATATCACGACTGGACTTTGGCCATTGCAGCCTATAACTGCGGTCCGGGCAATGTCAACAAGGCTTTGATCAGGGCCGGGAGCGATTGCCGTACGTTCTGGGACATATATTATTATCTGCCGCGCGAAACCCGTGGCTATGTGCCTGCATTCATCGCGGCATCGTATGCCTATGCGTACCACAAACAGCACAATATCGAGGTCGAGCCCTCACCCCTGCCCGTGGCTACCGATACGATTCGCGTAAACCGCATAATGCACCTCGGACAGGTCTCGTCGACGCTGAATATTCCCATAGAGTTGCTGCGAAGTCTCAACCCGCAGTACAAACTCGACATAATACCCGCTACGACAAAATCATATACGTTGATATTGCCTCAGCAGTTCGCGTCGCAGTACGTGGAGAAGGAACAGGAGATTTTCAGCAAGGATTCGACATATCTGAAGGAGTATATAAACCCGGCGAATATCGACCGTAAACGTCTGGAGCGTCCCGGGTTCACATATACGGTCAAGAAGGGCGATACGTTGAGCGGCATAGCCTACCGTTACCGTTGCTCGGTCAAGGAGCTGATGCGCTGGAACCGGCTTAAGAGTACCAAGTTGCGTATCGGCCAGAAACTGCGTATCGAGCGTGCCCGATAGGGTAGAGACTGATTGGCTGTGCGTTGTCGTTCGGGGATAATATTCTTCATGTCAAGATAATTTTGCACGCAGATGGTTGACAATGACATAATCGTTGCTCCGGCTACGGCGATGGGTGGTGCCATTGCCGTTATCCGCATGAGCGGTGAAGGGGCGGTCGAGTGTTGCGACAAGGTCTTTGCGGGTCGGTCACGGCTTGCCGATGCCGCTCCATATACCGTGCATTACGGTCGGATAGTTGATGGCGACCGTACGCTCGACGATGTGTTGGTGTCGGTTTTCCGTGCCCCGCACTCATACACCGGTGAGGACAGCGTCGAAATCTCTATTCACGGATCGAAATATATAGCCTCGGAGGTGATGTCCCTGCTTGTCCGCAACGGGGCCCGTATGGCACGTGCGGGAGAGTTCTCCGTAAGGGCTTTCCTTGCAGGCAAGATGGACCTGTCGCAGGCAGAGGCCGTGGCCGATATGATTGCGGCCGATTCGCGTGCTTCGCATGCCCTTGCCTCGACACAGATGCGCGGCGGTTATTCGCGGTCGTTGCAGTCGTTGAGACGGCAGTTGCTCGATATAGCCTCTCTGCTTGAACTTGAACTCGATTTCTCGGAAGAGGAGGTCGAATTTGCCGACCGCAGCCATCTCGAAAATTTGTTGAATCATACCGGAGCCGAGATCGGCCGGCTGATGGAGTCGTTTGCTACCGGCAATGCCATAAAGGAGGGTGTGGCCACGGCAATTGTGGGAGCACCTAATGTAGGTAAAAGCACACTGCTCAACCGGCTTGTCGGCGAGGACCGTGCCATGATTTCGGATATTGCGGGAACGACGCGCGATACGGTTGAAGCTCATTGCAACATCGACGGCGTGCAGTTCAGATTCGTCGATACGGCAGGTATACGCACAACCGATGACAGGCTCGAACAGATGGGCATAGAGCGTACGATGAAGGCCCTGCGTGAGGCCCGTATAGTGATTCAGATGATTGAGGCCGGCTGCAGCGGTTTTGAACCGGTGGCGGTGGGTGATGGCCAGACTCTCATTGTGGTGGCAAACAAAGCAGACAGGAGCGACGACAGGTCCGTCAATGATGCGATATACATATCGGCAAAGAGCGGCGATGGGGTAGATGAGCTCCGAGCCCGTTTGCGGTCAACGGTCGATACGGAACGCATATATGCCGGAGAGACGGTAGTGTCGAATGCCCGTCATTTTGCGGCATTGCAACGCGCATCGGAGGCACTGACACGAGCCATGACGGCTTTGCATTCGGGCTTGTCGGGAGAGTTGCTGAGTGAGGAGATCCGGGAAGTCTTGCAACATATAGGCGAGATTACGGGCGATGTGACCTCTGACGATATTCTAAAGAACATATTCTCGAAATTCTGCATCGGAAAATGACGGCTTGTAAACAACCATAACCAACTATAACCATTTAGAATAAAGTCGCTGTATATCAGCGACTTTTATTTTTACGTGCTTTCCAGTTGCCGTTTGGAGATCACGGATTTTCTCCATATTTTCCTACCATATTTCTACCGCGGAGCAAATTCACGCAAGCCGAAATATCACACCGACGCAGTTGTTGACGTGTGTTGACAGTGGTTTACATGTGTGGACAGTTGGGGAAATTAGAATTTATGAAAAACGACGGAAAATAGAGGGAAAATATGGAGGTAAAAAGGATTTGTCAATGGTGCGGAAAGCCATTTATAGCTCAAAAGACAACAACCTGTTATTGTAGCCACCAGTGTTCCAATCTTGGCTACAAGGAACGCATCAGGGAACGTAAGCGACAGTTGAAGCGATCGCAGGAATTATTGCAACCTCGACAAGCAGCCAAGGGGCAGGATTTCTTCTCTTTTGCCCAAGCCGCAAAGCTGATGGGTGTTACCCGGCAATACATCTATAAACTGGTCAAGGAATCCAAACTGCGGGCATCCCGTCTGAGCGGGAAGAAGTCGCTCATCCGCCGTGCGGACATCGAGCTGATGATGAAGACCAAGCCTTATGAACGTATCATGCCCAAAGAGGACTTTGACATCACCGAGTATTACACCGCCGAGGAGATTGCACAGAAATATAAGGTCAATGCCAAATGGGTATGGACTTATACACGACAGCACAAGGTTCCGAAAGTGAGAATCCGTCAGTTCAACTATTACAGCAAGAAACATATTGATGCCGCCTTTGCCAAATATGAGGTGGACTCCGACCTGACGGAATGGTACACTCCCGAAGATATTCAGGAGAAATACGGCATGACACGTGTCGCTATCCGTTCGCACGTCTACCGCAACAATATCCCATCGAAAAAAGAACACGGGCAGATATTCTACTCCAAACTCCATTTCGACCTCTCGAAGAGCAGCGCGGAAGAGAGCAAGGCCGAATACTACACCGTGAAGGAGGCAATGGAACGGTTCAACCTCTTGCGCGACGCGGTGTACGGCGTGCTGCAGTTCCACCAGATTCCCCGCGAGAAGAACGGGCGTTTCGTCCGCTTCCTGAAAGTGGACTTTGACCGGGTTATGGGTGTCCGTAAGTAACCTGATTATAGGCTAATACCTTAATAAATAATATAATACTTTTATAATCAAATAAATATATTATTTAATTGGTTTGTTAAGCAACATATAAGTAACAAAATTGCATTGTAAACAATTAATTGGAAAATAACAAAAACACATAATTTGAACAAATTGTATTTATGTGTAATA
>DXGW01000057.1 GCA_019113665.1 Candidatus Alistipes excrementipullorum | reverse complement strand
CCCGTAGCCAGCATCGGGTCTACCAGCAGCAGGGTCTTGCCTTCGAGGTTTCCGCACGAAATGTACTCGACCTTGACCGTGAACTTGCCGTCCTTAGTGCTTTTGCGGTAAGCCGATACGAAGGCGTTCTGTGCGTCGTCGAAATAGTTGAGGAATCCCTGGTGGTAGGGCAGACCGGCACGCAGGATCGTGGCTATCACTATTTCATTGTCGATGACGTTCACATCGGCCTCGCCCAACGGAGTCTCGACCGTACGTTTCGAGTAGTCGAAGGTCTTCGAAATTTCGTAGGCCGTGATTTCGCCTATGCGTTCGAGGTTGCGGCGGAAACGCATCGAATCCTTCTGCACCTCCTTGTCGCGGATTTCGGCGATGAACTTGTTGAGTACGGTGTTCTGCTGGTTCAGTATGTGCAACATATAGTCGTTTTTTAGGGTGATTCGGTATGTCAGTACAAAAAGTTGTTGAACGGGTAGCGTCCCGAGTGTATTTCACGTACCATGCCATAAAGGTCGCTGCGCAGCTTGTCGATATTGGTGCGCTCCGTCGCCGAGATGAATATGCAGGGTGTGTTGGCCCTGGCAATCCAGCTGTTTTTAAGCTCTTCGAGCGACATGTTCTCGCGGGTTGCGGGTGTCAGGTCGTCCTCGTCTTTCTTTATATATGTATAGGCGTCGACCTTGTTGAAGACGAGGAATACCGGCTTGTCCGCCGCCCCGATCTCCTGCAGGGTCTGTTTCACCACGGCTATCTGCTCCTCGAACTGCGGGTGCGAGATGTCTACGACGTGCAGCAGCAGGTCGGCCTCGCGTACCTCGTCGAGTGTCGACTTGAACGACTCGATGAGTTCGGTCGGGAGCTTGCGTATGAATCCCACGGTATCCGAGAGCAGGAATGGCAGGTTGTCGAAGACGACCTTGCGGACCGTCGTGTCGAGCGTGGCGAAGAGCTTGTTCTCGGCAAAGACCTCGCTTTTGGCTATGAGGTTCATGAGTGTCGACTTGCCCACGTTGGTATATCCCACAAGTGCAACCCTCACGAGCGAGCCGCGGTTCGAACGCTGCACCGACATCTGGCGGTCGATCTTCTTGAGTTCCTCCTTGAGCCGCGATATGCGGTCGCGGACGATACGGCGGTCGGTTTCGATTTCGCGCTCACCGGCTCCGCCGCGGGTACCCGTACCACCGCGCTGACGTTCGAGGTGCGTCCACATGCCGGCCAGACGCGGCAGCATGTACTGGTATTGGGCCAGCTGTACCTGTGTCTTTGCGTATGCCGTCTGAGCCCGCGACATGAAGATGTCGAGAATGAGCCTTGTGCGGTCAATTACCCGGCAGGGCAGACTCTTCTCGATATTGCGTGTCTGCGATGGCGAGAGCTCGTCGTCGAATATGGCCACATCGATACCGTTCTCCTCGCAGTAGCTGGCGATCTCCTCGAGTTTGCCGGGGCCGACGTATATTTTGGACGACGGTTGCGGCAGCCGCTGCGTGAATCGGCGGACGGTGATTATGCCGGCCGTTTCGGCCAGGAACTCCAGCTCGTCGAGAAACTCCTCGGCCTGACGCGGCTCCTGGTTGTCCCTGACTACGGCTACGAGAATAGCCCTTTCGCGCGTATCTGCCTGTTGTTCGGCTGTTTTGTTTTCGGCCATGTGGTTGCTTTTATGCTACAAAAAAGGGTATCCCAACAAAGCGATACCCCTGTTTGCAAGTGCAGTTACTGATCAGTTCTGAATGCGGAAGTCAACCGGCAGCGTGTACTTCACACGTACCGACTGGTTGCGCTGTTTGCCCGGCGTCCATTTGGGCGAGGTCTTCAGCACGCGTGTTGCCTCGTCCGAAAGCGAACGGTCGGGAGTCTGCAGAACCTGTATGTTCGTAAGTGAACCGTCCTTCTCGATGACGAACGAGAGGAGTACGCGGCCCGAGATACCGTTCTCCTGGGCGATGGTCGGGTAGCGGAGACGCTCCTGAACCCAGGTACGGAACTTCACCAGGTCGCCGCCCATGAACGAAGGCATCTGCTCTACCTTTACGAACGGCTGGTCCTCCTCGATAACCTCTTCGGCTACGGCTACCGACTGTACGATCTCCACGTCTTCGGAGAATTCGGCGAAGTCGAAGTTCGTGGTGATCTTCGTGTCGTTGGTAACCACGTCGAGAATATCGGTGATAACCGTGATCTCGGTCTTCTTGGGAGGTTCGGGCTGTTGCTGTTCCTGACGGGTGATTTCGGTGATTTCCTCCTCGATGGGGCCGTATGTCTGCTCCATCTTCTCGATACTGTACTCCTTCGGAGTGTAGGAGAATGCCAGAATAACGAGCAGAAGCGAAACTACCAAACCGATTTCAAGCATGAGACCTCGTTTGTTCGAGAGGTCGGCTTTGGGTGATTTTTTAAGTTCCATTTATCTAAAATTTTAATTGTTCGTCGGTTCCCTGTGCTGTTCCGGCCGGTTTTGCCCGGGCCGTCCGGCTGTCCGTATTACCTTCGCCATGCCTGACCTAAACATCTGCCCTCCCACTGCGGTCTGTTGTCCGTCCGGTGATTTACGCTTTCCCGTCATGGCCGGCTTCAGCGGAGATCCCCGTTTGCCCCGCCGCCGACACCGCTCGATACGGCCCCGGGCCTGCGGATCACGGTACAATGGTCTGCTGATTGCGGTGCAATGGCATGCCTCCGTGCATACGTAGTGGCAAATATAAGAATAATATTCCGAAAATAATTGCAGGGACTGTGAAAAAAGCTAAAAAGAGCCATATTTTTTGTGACAGGTTCGCTATTTGCAAATGAGTTTATAACTTTGCCGTCGGTAACATGGGTGAAAAACAACATATCTACGGTTCGACAATCGATGACCTGCGGCGTATCTGCGGCGAACGCAACATGCCCCGTTTCGCCGCCGGGCAGATTGCGCGCTGGCTCTACCGGCGCCGTGTCCGCAGCTTCGACGCCATGACCGACCTCTCGGCCGCGAACCGCGAACTCCTGTCCCGCGACTTCGACACGGGCCTCTCCGATCCGCTGCGTGTGAGCGTCTCGTCGGACGGGACGAAAAAGTACCTGTTCCGCACGCTCGGCGGTGCATACGTCGAGTCGGCGTATATCCCCGACGGAGAGCGCGCCACGCTGTGCGTCTCGTCGCAGGCCGGGTGCCGCATGGGCTGCCGTTTCTGCGCTACCGGCAGACAGGGGCTGCAGCACTCGCTCGCGGTTGCCGACATCATCAACCAGATAGTCTCGCTGCCCGAGTGCGACCGGCTTACCAACATCGTCTTCATGGGCATGGGCGAGCC
>DXGW01000006.1 GCA_019113665.1 Candidatus Alistipes excrementipullorum | reverse complement strand
CGCCCGACTTCTCGTACAGTCTGGTCATATTCGACTACTCCGACAAGTATGTCTACCGCCTCATGGTCACGGCCGACGGCCAGCAGGAGCTGATGGCCGACGTGGCCGGACGCGTGTCGCAGGTGTCGACGCCCCGGGCCGGCACCGTCACGAACCCGCTGCTGTTCAGGGCCGAGGCCGGATCGACGCTCTACGAATACTACAGCGGCGACTGGGCCCTCTACAACGGTTTTGTCGGCGAGAAGGGGCAGACCGAAATCGAGATCGTCGTGCGCACGCCGCCCGAGGAGCTTACGCCCGCATCGCCCAAATACTTCAATGAGATCTATTTCGACCGCGCCGACCCGGGCATGTCGTTCACCCTCTGCAGGGAGACGGCCGTAAGGCCGCTCTTCTCGTCGGCCGTGGGTTACGGTTCGCAGATCGAGTTTTCGGACATCGCCCAGCACAGCGTGCGCCAGGCCGTGCTGATCGAGGCGCTCGTGCAGATGTTCAACCTGAGGATCTACACCGACGAGCGCAGGAAACGTGTCCTGATCGAACCGTACGACGACTTCTTCATACGCTCGGAGGTCTACGACTGGAGCGACAGGATCGACATGTCGGCCGACATGCGCATCGAGGAGACGGCATGCTCCGACCACGAGAGCCGTACGTGGTGCTATCTCGAAGGCGACGAGGCGGTTTCGGAGTTCGAGGCGGATCTCGACGCTCCGTTCGCATCGTGGAGCTTCGACATGACCTCGCGGGCGACGATCCAGGGCGACGACAAGTCGGTGAACCCGCTCTTCGCCCCTACGGTCAACATCGCCGGAGAGTATGCCAATGCCGAATCGGCACTGATAATGCGTGTGGGCGACGCCGGTGCCGACACCGCCGACGAGACCGCAAACTTCTCGCCGCGCATCGTGCGGTACGCCGGGCTGCACCCGCTCCATGACGGCGAACGATGGGGATACCCGTTCAACCGAGACGAATATCCGCTGGCGGCGTTCCATTTCGCCGGTGATGCCGACAGCGCCGCCTTCACCCTCTGTTTCGAGGACCGCGACGGCGCGGCGGGCCTCCACTCGTTCTACGACCGTGAACTCGCCGACAGAAACCGCGGCAACAGGGTGAAGCTGCGCATGCGGCTCTCGCCGGCCGACTATGAAGGGCTCTTCGCTTTCATCGATGGGGTGCCGTCGATACGCTCGGTATTCAGATTGAGGTACGGCGACCGTCTGGCGCTCTTCATTCTCGAAGCCGTCGAGGATTACGACCCGTCGGAGGCCACGGCCATGTGTACGTTCCTGCAAATCGGCGACAAGTGATGGCTGCATACCGTGACGAACTTGTAACGCATGTGGTCAGGGCTGTCGACGGCATGTCGTCGGCCGAGGCCGTCGAGTTCCTGTGGAACCGCGGGCTGCTCGACCGGCGCGGCGTCGAAGCCGAGGTCGCACGCGAGGAGATGGAACGCCTTACGCGCGAAGGCATGCCGCGCTGCCGGGCGATGGAGGAGATTGCCGAAAGGCTGTGCTGTTCGTACGAGAAGATCAGGGGCTTCATCTACTCGAAATGACGCACGCAACGTGACGAATGTATCGAATGCAATCCCGCTCCCTCGGCCCGTGCGGCACTCCCGCCGCGTGCGCATCATGCCGGCAGGCCCGCAGCCGCGGCACCGCCGGAAACCAATCCAAAAACCAAAAATCCATTTTATGAAATCCGAAATCAACATCAGCAACTCGGCAGAGGTGTGCCGCATCGACATCGACGGCACCATAGGCGTGCCCGAGGAGTGGCAGTTCGACGACCCGTCGTCGCGGGTGGCGACCTACGAGAAGTTCAAGGACACCGTGGCCCGCATCTCGGACATCGAGGCTGCGGAGGTGGTGGTCAATATCCGTTCGACCGGAGGCGACGTGAACGACGCACTGCTCATCTACGACGCGCTCGCGTCGCTCGACGCCCACATCGTGACATGCTGTTACGGCTATACGGCCTCGGCGGCCACGATCATCGCCCAGGCGGCCTCCGAAGGGTGCCGCCGCATCTCGGCAAACGCCCTCTACCTTATCCACAACTCGCTCTGCTCGACCGAGGGCAACGCCTCGGAACTCGAAGCCAGGGCCGACCTGCTGCGCAAGACCGACGAACGGATCGCCGGCGTCTATGCCGCCCGTTCGGGGCGCGGGGCTGAGGAGTTCGCCTCGCTCATGGCCGAGAACGGCGGCAACGGCCGCTGGCTCTCGCCCGAGGAGGCTCTGGCCGCCGGGCTTGTCGACGAGATCGTCGACGATGCCCAGACGCCGCAGCGCCGTTCCCTCGCCTCGGACATTGCCCGCCGGTGGGGCGAACTGCTCGCGGCCGTAGGTCTCTCGCGCCGCGATGTGCCCGAAAACGAGGCGGACCGCAATATCCTCCATTTCGGCGAACCCCAAAGAGACCGTTCGGCGGTGGCGTCGCTCATAGCCCTGCAGGAGGGGCAGCGGCGCGCAGCCCCGACCGCCACGGCCCCCAAGGAGGATCCGTCGATAGGCGAGCCGCGACGCTCGGCCAACGAGGAGGCCTATGCGGCCGACGCCCGCCGTTTCATGCGCTACTGACGCGGGCGGCACCCGACAAATTCACACTTTATCATTAACTCTTTAATCTGAAATTCTACTATGGGATTGATCGAAAGTTCCAAGGTTTACTCGGGCCGTGAGCTCGAAACCATCTTTTTCCGACCGACCTTCACCGGCCAGTCGGCGCAGGACCTCGGCATCAGGGTCCTCTACAACATGCCCATGCCTACGACTATTCACCTGTGGAGCCCGGCCTCGAACGTGCTGAAACCGTACCAGACAGGCTGGCAGGGCGGAGAATCGGCAGTCAAGGAGCAGAAGACCATCGACATGAAGAAGGTCAAGGCCGAGACCGCTTTTTCGGCTTCGGACTACTTCTCGATGGTATTCGAGCTGATCACCAACCGCGCCGACGTCAACATGGAGGACCTCACGGGCACCGAGCTCGAGGCCGCCGAGACCGAACTCTTCAAGAAGGCGATAGCCGAGAGTATCCGTATGACCATGTGGTTGGGCGATACGGATTCGGACACCCCGTTCAACACGTTCGACGGTATCCTCAAGTCGGCCATGGCGGCTGCAAACGACGCCGCCCATACGGGTGCGACACTTGTCGGCAACGTGGACGACATAGCCCTGGTGCTCGAAAGCCTGTGGAGTGGAGCAAATGAGGAGCTCAAGGCGCTCAAGGCCGACGGCCAGCTTGCATATTTCGTCACGTCGAACCTTTACAACGAGTACGAGAAGTATCTCGACAGCAAGGACCTCGACGTCACATACCGCGAGCGTGTCGACGGACGCAACGACCTCTACTATCACGGTATCCCGGTCATCGACATGTGCATATCGTCGGGTATCAGGGAGTTCGCCGAGTATCCGGCACGCATCTGCATGCTGACCGACCGCCGCAACCTGGTGCTGGCCGTAAATACGGCCGACTTCCCCGGTACGGAGGTGCGCATGTGGTACAACCCCGACGAGATGGAGAACCGCCAGCGTGCCGTCTTCCTTGCCGGTGCCGACATCATTGACCCGAAACTCGTCGCAATGGCTTTCGAGCCTTAATAAACGGCCATGAAGAACGATCCACAGAGTCCCGTCCGCCGAAAACCGGCGGGCGGGGTGCGGTCGGTGAGGCTTACGGCCGTCTCGAACCTCGGTACGGTGACATTCACCGCAAACGGCGCGGTGTGCTCCCTCTGCGAGATCGCCGACGAAGGGCAGGTCATGGAGTGCCGCCCGATCGAAGACGAGTCGGAGTTCGTGGAGAAGCTTACGGCCGACGACGGGTCGTTTGCCGTAAGGCACACGCTGCGCGTGGTTTCGGACCGTAACGGCGCCGAGGCATGGCTCGAACCCGAATTTCTCGAAGAGAGCCGTTGCGGCGGTTTCGTCGCTGTGGTCGAACTCAACGACGGCCGCCGTCTGCTGGCCGGATACTCGTCGCTCTTCGCCGGCGAGCAGCCGCTGCGGATAACCGGCATCGAGGTGTCGTCGGGCCGCCGCCCGGCAGATGTCCCGACCGTCACGCTCGGGCTGGAGAGCCTCGACACGGCCTTTGCCGCCCGGCTCGAAACCGAATAGTTGGTGAGTACGGCGTTTGGGGTGCAGTTCGTGCGGCGGCGGGTGCGGGTCTCTCCGTATCCGCCGCTGCCGCCTGCCGCCGCCGGCTCCGAAGATTGCTAAAATGAGATTTCAACATGGAAAACAAAAGAACCAAAATAGCCGCCGTCGGCAACAGGTCCGACTCCTGCATGATGCTCGGGACTCCATGTGCCGAAAACGACAAGTTCTGGCGATGGGGCGATGACAACCTCTTCCCCTATGCGCTGGCGCTGATGTCGCGGCGCTCGACGACCCACCGTCGCATAATCAACGACAAGGCCGACTACATCTCCGGCAAGGGCTTCACGTGCGATCCCGAGGCCGTGATGCTCGGGCGTTTCGTCGAGTGCGTCAACGGCCGAGGCGAGTCGCTGCGTCAGGTGCTCAACAAGCTCGCGTTCGACAAGTCGCTCTTCGGCAATGCCTTTCTCGAGGTGGTGACCGATGCCGCGCACTCGTTCGTCGCGCTGTACCATCAGGACGCCTCGCGCTGCCGCGTGGCCAAGGACGACATGCACATATTGCTCCACCACGACTGGTCGTCGTTCGAGGCTTCGAAAGCCGTGAGCCTGCCGCTCTATCCGCTTTTCGAGGAGCGCGGCGACGGCACCCTGCGCTCGATTATCCACTACAAGGATTACGAGCCGATGTTCGAACACTACGGCGTGCCGCCCTACATTGCCGGTTTCAACGTCTCGGCCATAGCCTACAAGACCGACCGCTGGAACATCTCGCGTCTCGACAACTCGTTCCAGCTCTCGGGCGTGATGATGCTCGACGGGGCCGTCGACGACGACGCCCAGGCCGAGCGCATCGTACGCACGGCCGAGGAGAAGTTCGCGGGCAATCCCGGACAGGTGATGTTCGTGCTGCGCGAGGGCAGCGAGGACGACAATTCGCGTTTCATACCCATAGCCTCGCAGAACGACGGCGACTGGAAGTCGCTGCACGACCAGGCGACCTCCGACATCGTGATAGCCCATTCGTGGTTCCGCTCGCTCAGCGGCCTTGACTACACGTCGGGTTTCAACTCCGAACGCATACTCCACGAGTACGAGATTGCGCTCAACACGGTGATCCTCGCCGAGCAGGCCGAGCTGCTCGAACCGATCGTCTCGGTCATCGAGGAGGTTGCGGGTATCGACGCCTCGTCGCTCGAGATAGTCAACCGCCCGCCCACGCGTTCGAAACCCGTCTACATGAAGGTGTGGGAGGCCCGCAAGGCCGACGGCCTCGACTACGACCCCGAGGACGAGCGCCAGCAGTATTTCCTTTCGCAGATCACAAAGTACAACGTAACAAGTATCGAATGATGAAAACAGTGATAGATCCCGCGACCGTCGTCGCGCTGGCATTTGCCGACGGCGGTTATGTCGATCCGGCGTCGGTGCCCGAAACCACCATCGCCGTGGCCGAGGAGCGGTGGCTGATACCGGTCATCGGCGGGGAGATGCACGCGGCGCTGCTCGAGGGCAGCCATGCCGACTTCCGCGAGGAGTATGTGGCGCCGGTTGTGGCCCTCTACACGCGGCTGCTGATGATGCCCGACCTCGGCGTGCAGACGGGACAGTGCGGACTGACGGTGCCGTCGTCGTCGACCTTCGAGGCTGCGCCCGTCGAACGGACACGCATAGCGGCGCGTTCGCTTCGCCACCGTGCGCGTACGCTCCTGCACCGCATGAGCCGCCACCTCGACGACCATGCCGCCGAATTCCCGGAGTATGACCCCGAAAAAAACATTCTCAAAAGATGCTCTACCGATGGAAACATTGTTCAGATTCGTTAGCGGGGCGGCGGCAGCCGTCGCCTCGCTCTTCGCCCCCGTCACGCCGCTGGTGATATGCGCCCTGGTGTTCATCGCCGTCGATTTCGTGTCGGGTGTGGCGGCGAGCCGCGCCCGTGCCGTGCGTGACGGCCGCAAATGGTATTTCGAGAGCCGCGAAGCATGGCGTACGGTCCTGAAGGCCGGATTCGTCATAACGGCGATAGCCATGGCGTGGCTCATTGACTCGTGCGTGCTTGACTTCATGTCGCTCAACATCGCCAAAATATTCACGGGCTTCACCTGCGGCGTGGAGTTTTGGTCTTTCCTCGAAAACGCCTCGCAGATCTCCGATTCGCCGCTGTTGTCGTGGCTCAAGCGCTATGTGCATCACCGTATCGAGAGGGAGGCCGGCGATGAGTAGGGGACTCGACAACCGCAACCCGGGAAACATACGCCGTTCGCGTACCCGTTACAAGGGCGAGATCCGCCCGAGCCGCGATGCGGCCTTCAAGGAGTTCGAGTCGGTGGAGTGGGGTTACCGCGCGATGTTCGTGCTGCTCTACACCTACCGCAAGCGCAACGGCTGCGACACCCTGCGCAAGATGATAGGCCGCTATGCCCCGCCCTCGGAGAACGATACGGGCAGCTACCTGCGTTTCGTCTCGTCGTCGGCCGGAATATCGCCCGACGTGCAGGTCGATACCTCCGACCGGCGTACGATGGTGGCCGTCGTGGCGGCAATGTCGCATATCGAAAACGGAATCCGCGCCCGGCTTTCAGATGTCGGGCGCGGTTGGGAACTCTTCGCCGCCGATTTCCTGTAGGGCGGCAGGCCGGTATGTGGGTCCTGAGCGGGCTGTATGGCCCCACACATTATTTACGGTGCGGTTTGGCGTGGTGCTGCTTCCCTCGGCGTATGGGCGCAGCCGCGGCTCTCCGTGGTGGGAAGTACATGCGCCCCGTGGCGCGGGTTGCTACCACTCCTCACCGTCGTCGTAGAAACCCTCCATGAGAGCGTCGATCTCGCGGCGCTCTTTTTTGGTGGGACGGCCCGTGCCGCGGTCGCGGAACACGAAGATCGTCTCACGCGGCGCCGAGAGTTTGTCCAGCTCCTCCTGCGGCGTGATGTTCAGGCAGTATGCGGGCACGTTGCGTGCGGGCTGCCGGCTCGACACGTAGTCGAGGACCTTGTAGCGGTAGACAACCGGCATGCGCTTTACGGTGATCTCGTCGCCGATGCGCACTTCGCGCGACGGCTTGCAGGTGTTGTCGTTGACCAGCACCTTGTTGTTGCGTATGGCTTCGGCGGCGTCGCTGCGCGTCTTGAAGATGCGCACGGCCCACAGATATTTGTCGAGTCTTACTTCGTCCATGTCATTTCTCCATCAGCGACTCGCCTCGCGGCTTGTCATGTGATTTCTCGTCGTTCTGACGGCTGACGCTCAGTATCATGCCAAGGGCTATGGCCGTGAAGAGCATCGACGAACCTCCGCGCGAGATGAGCGGAAGGTTCTGGCCGGTTTCGGGTATGAGGTTTACGGTGACCATTATGTGCAGCAGCGCCTGACATGTTATCAGCAGTGTCAGACCGAGCACCAGCAGCCCCGGGAATGCCGTTTCGCAGCGTGTGAAGATCTCGATGCCGCGGAAGAAGATCCACAGGTAGAGCATCAGCACGGCCAGCGCGAGAATGAGTCCGTACTCCTCGACGAAAAAGGCGAAGATGTAGTCGCTTTCGGGGTGTGTCATCTCGACGCGCACGGCGCTGCGGCCTGCTCCGCGGCCGATTATGCCGCCGTTGTAGATGGCTATCATCGAGCGTTCGGTGTCGGTGAGGTCATGCACGTCCTTGTCCACCTGTGAGTGTGTCCACAGGTTTATCCATGTGCTTACGCGGCCGCTGGCCGTCTCGGTGCGTCCGAGGTCGAGCAGTGCGGCGAGAAGTACGGCCGCCACGGCCAGTCCCACGAGCTTGAAGAGCTCCTTCATTCTGACGCGGCCGATGAACATCATGATCAGCGAGGCGAAGAATACCAGCACGGCCGACGAGGTGTGCGCCGGGAATATGACCACGCACGAGAGAAGTACGGGAGCCAGTACGGGCAGCGTGCCCGTTTTCCAGATTTTCTTCTGTTCCGGGTCGCGGAACCACTTGACGGGGTTGAGCGACGGTATGATCTTCAGTTTGTCGATCGTGCTCTGCCGCGATGCCAGCTGGCGTGCCAGGAAGAGCACTGTCGCAATCTTCAGCGCCTCCGATGGCTGGAACTGGAAACCGAAGAGCGAAAACCAGCGGGCGGCACCGTTGGTCTGGCTGCCCATTATGTAGACACCGACGGTCAGCAGCAGGCTGAGGACGTAGATCACCGCCGCCAGACGGTTGTATATGCGGCAGTTGATCTTGTGGACCACCAGCAGGACGAACGTGGCCATGCCGAGCGAGATGATGTGCTGCCACAGGAAGTCCGACATCGTGCGGTCGAGCCGTGTGTTGTAGCCCATCTTGGCGGTCGACGAGTAGACCACGAGCACCGAGATCGAGGCGAGTGCCGCCACGATGATCCACAGCACCTTGTCTCCCGAGAAGATCCTGAAGTCCGAGCCTGTATGGAGTTTCTGCTTCTCCATCGTGTCAGATGCGTGTGCGCACCCACTCCTTGAAGAGTTCGCCGCGGTTTTCGTAGTTCTTGAAGAGGTCGAAACTTGCACATGCCGGCGAGAGCAGTACCACGTCGCCCTTTTCGGCGGCAGCTACGGCGCTGCGCATGGCTCCGTCGAGCGACTGCGTCGACACCACCTTCGGCACGACGCCCGTAAATTCGCGTACCAGCTTGTCGTTGTCCAGACCCAGGCATACGAGGGCCTTGACCTTCTGGCGGGCGAACTCCTTGAGCGGCCCGTAGTCATTGCCCTTGTCGGTTCCGCCTGCGATCCACACCACCGGGCGCGTCATGCTCTCGAGGGCATACCATACCGAGTCGACGTTGGTGGCCTTCGAGTCGTTGATGTAGAGTACGCCGTCCACCTCGCGCACGGGTTCGAGCCGGTGCTCGACGGGGGCGAAATCGTATATCGACCGGCGTACCGATTCGGGATCGACGCCTGCGGCGAGTGTCGCCAGGGCTGCGGCCATGGCGTTGTAGGCGTTGTGCAGCCCCTTGATCTGCATTTTGGCGGTATCGATCTCGACCGACTGTTTGCCGGCCGTGGCGGTGAAGATGCCGTCGGGCATCAGGAAGGCGTCGCCCGATCCGCTCGCCACGCTGTTGCGGGCCATGAAGGGCAGTTGGCGTACGCTGAGGTCGCGTTTGCAGACCTCGGCCCAGACGGTCTCGTCATCGGCCGAATAGACGAACCAGTTGCGCGAGTTCTGGTTCTGCGTGATGCGCATCTTCGAGTCGACGTAGTTCTGGAAACAGTAGTCGTAGCGGTCGAGGTGGTCGGGCGTGATGTTCATCAGCACCCCGATGTCGGCGCGGAAACGGTACATGCCGTCGAGCTGGAACGAACTCAGTTCGAGTACGTACCAGTCGTACGATCCTGTGGCCACCGAGTAGGCGAAGCTCTCGCCGATGTTGCCGCCGAGGGCCACGTTCATGCCGGCGTCGCACATGATCTTGTAGATGAGCGACGTGGTCGTGGTCTTGCCGTTCGAGCCGGTGATGCATATGGTGCGGGCCTTGCCCATGTAGCGCCCGGCGAACTCGATCTCCGAGATGATGGGTATGCTGCGTTCGCGCAGAGCCTTGACCATCGGTGCCTTTTCGGGTATTCCGGGCGACTTGACCACCTCCGTGGCCGAAAGAATGAGTTCGGGCGTGTGGCCGCCCTCCTCATAGGGCACGTGCCACTCGTCGAGCCGCGCCTTGAAGCGGTCGGCTATCCGGCCCGAATCCGACAGGAAGACGTCGAAGCCCTCCTTTTTTGCGAGTATGGCCGAGCCGTATCCGCTGATGCCTCCTCCGAGTACGACTATTCGTTTCATGGTTTCTATCTGATTTTGAGTGTTACGAGGCTGATTGCAGCCAACAGCAGCGAAATGATTATGAAGCGGACGACGATCTTGGTCTCGAACGTCCCCTTTTTCTGGAAATGGTGGTGCAGCGGCGACATGAGCAGCAGGCGGCGGCCCTCGCCGTATTTGCGTTTGGTGTACTTGAAGTATCCGACCTGCAGCATCACCGAGACGCTTTCGGCCAGGAATACGCCGCACATTACGGGCAGCAGCAGCTCCTTGCGTATGCAGAGGGCGAAGACGGCGATGATGCCGCCGATGGCGAGCGAGCCAGTGTCACCCATGAATATCTGCGCCGGGAAGCTGTTGAACCACATGAAGCCGATGAGCGCTCCGGCCATCGCCGCGGCGAAGACCACCAGTTCGCCGCTGTCGGGTATGTACATGATGTTGAGGTAGTCGGCGTAGACGATGTGGCCCGAGAGGTAGGCCAGCACGCCCAGCACGGCCACTATCGGTATCGAGACGCCCGTGAGCAGGCCGTCGAGCCCGTCGGTGAGGTTGGCTCCGTTCGATACGGCCGTGACGATGAATATCGCCACCAGCACGTAGAGTATCCAGGCCAGTGTCTCGTTGCCGCCGGTGAGCCAGCCGTAGTCGAGTTCGTTGTTCTTGACGAAGGGGATTGTGGTCTTGGTGGTCTTCTCGGGGTTGGAGCTTACGACCACGCGGCGGGCGACGCTCTCGACCTCATATCCCTGCTCGTCGATGTAGACCGTCTCGACGGGCGTGGCGGCCTTTTCGCGTATGACTACGTCGTCCGAGCACCACATGACCGTACCGACGATGATGCCGAGGCCCACCTGTCCCACGATCTTGAAACGCCCCTTCAGGCCGTCCTTGTGGTGGCGGAAGACCTTGATGTAGTCGTCGAGGAAGCCGATGCAGCCCAGCCAGATCGTCGAGACGAGCATCAGCTGTATGTAGACGTTGTCGAGCCGCCCGAAGAGCAGCATCGGAACCAGTATGGCCACCAGTATGATGATGCCGCCCATCGTGGGGGTGCCGCGCTTGGCGAGCTGGCCTTCGAGGCCGAGGTCGCGTATCTCCTCGCCTATCTGGTGGCGCTGGAGCATGCGTATGATCGGAAGTCCGAAGAATATGACGATGAGCAGCGAGAGGATTATGGCCATCGCCGCACGGAACGATATGTACTGGAACATTCCCGAGCCCGGAAGGTCATAGACCCGGTCGAGATATTTGAATAACGAGTATAACATTTTTCTGTGTAGGTGACTTTGCTTTTATCGGTTTATCTTTTTGCCGCCGCAAACTCCTTGCGGACTTGTTCGCGGTCGTCGAAGTGGTGTTTCTCGGCGCCGATTATCTGATATGTCTCGTGCCCCTTGCCGGCCAGCAGTATGATGTCGCCCGGCCGCGACAGCATCACGGCCGTCCTGATGGCTTCGGCCCGGTCCGCGATCTTCAGGTAGCGGGCCTCGGGCGCCAGACCGTCGGTCATGTCTCGCAGTATGGCCTCGGGATCTTCGGTGCGGGGGTTGTCCGAGGTGAAGATCGCCGTTGTGGCGTACTTGACGGCTATCTGCGCCATCTCCGGACGTTTGGTCCTGTCACGGTCGCCGCCGCAGCCGCACAGTACGATGAGGTTCTGTCCGGGACGGCGTATCTCCTCGATGGTCTCGATGACGTTCTCCAGCGCATCGGGCGTATGGGCATAGTCGACCACGGCCGTTGTGCCGTCCGCGGCGCGTATGTACTCGAAACGCCCGCTCACGGGGTGCAGCGTGCTCATGGCCGTAAGCACCTGCTGCTTCTCCTGCCCGAGCATCATGGCCGCGGCATAGACCGTCAGCAGGTTGCTGGCGTTGAAGCGGCCGAGAAAGTCGACCCACACCTCGTCGCCGTCGATGCGGAGCAGCATGCCGTCGAGGTGCATCTCCACGACCTTGCAGCGGAAGTCGGCCATCGACCTCAGCGAGAGCGTGCGCACCGCGGCCCGCGTGTTCTGCACCATGACGCGGCCGTTGCGGTCGTCGATGTTGGTTATGGCGAAGGCGTCGGCCGGGAGGTTGTCGAAGAAGAGCTTCTTGGCCCGTATGTACTCGGCGAAGGTCTTGTGGTAGTCGAGATGGTCGTGGGTGATGTTGGTGAAGAGGCCTCCGGCGAAGTGCAGCCCGCGTATGCGCTCCTGTACGATCGAGTGCGACGAGCACTCCATGAAACAGTACTGGCAGCCGTTGTCGGCCATCTCGCGCAGCATGGCGTTGAGGCGTATGGTGTCGGGCGTGGTGTGTGTCGATTCGATCTCGCGCACGCCGGTGCGGTAGACCACCGTCGATATGAGTCCGGCCTTGTATCCGAGCCTCTCGAAGAGGTCGCAAAGCAGCGTGGCTATCGTCGTCTTGCCGTTGGTGCCGGTCACGCCCACGAGTTTCAGTTCGCGGCTCGGGTCTCCGTAGAAGGCCGATGCCATGGCCGCCATGGCTGCATTGGTGTCGTCCACCTCGACGTAGCAGACCCCGTCGTGCGTCTGTGCGGGGATCGTCTGGCAGACTACCGTGCGTGCGCCGCGTTCGATGGCCTGGCCTATGTAGGCATGGCCGTCGCTCACGCTTCCCACCACGGCAAAGAAACAGTCGCCGTCGCCCACCGTACGCGAGTCGTAGGTCAGGGCGTGTACGGGCGTATGCATGTCGCCGACCGTGCGGCGCACACCGACCGATTCCGTCAGTTGTTCAACATTTTTCATTTCAGCGTTTCGAAATATTTTGTCTTAGGCTCCGGCGGGCGCCGTATGCGTCGCCGTCGCTTTTCATCTCATTTTGCGTTATCTGAGC
This sequence comes from Candidatus Alistipes excrementipullorum, assembly GCA_019113665.1. Taxonomy (GTDB): domain Bacteria; phylum Bacteroidota; class Bacteroidia; order Bacteroidales; family Rikenellaceae; genus Alistipes; species Alistipes excrementipullorum. The sequence continues at coordinate 21,348 of DXGW01000006.1, read as the reverse complement.
TTGAGGTAGACGGTCGACCCGCGGCGCAGCGGTTCGCCTGCCCTGATGCTCTGGCTCCTCACGGAGCCCTTGCCCGTGAACGACACCTTCAGCCCGCGGTTCTCGAGAATGAAGAGGGCGTCCTTGAGCCCCATTCCCACGACGTCGGGCATGCGCAGCATGTCGTCGTCGAGCGACGTGATCTCGACGCGCGACATCGAGTCGACCTTTACCGTCCCCCAGCCTGCGCGCCTGTCGAACGACGTGCGCGGCGAGAATAGGTCGGCAACCTTGCGGGCCTGGGCTATGTCGCCGCCCTTGATGGCCGTGGGGTATTGCCGCTCGGAGGCCCGTTCGACACGGCCGTACCAGTCATGCTCGCGGTTGTATATGAACGTCACCACCTTGCGGTTCACGGGGCCGGCGAGGCTCGTGCCGTAGTAGTTGGCGCCGTTGGTAAGGATCGACGTGTAGATCGTATAGCGGGGCTTGTCGGCGGGGAAGTATGCCGCCATCGAGCCCACGTAGTAGTGGTCCGAGTACTTTATCGCCCCCTGGGCGTACTGGGCCGTACCGGTCTTGGCCCCCACGCTGCACGGCACCTTGCCTGCGCCCAGCTGGTCCTTGGCCGTACCGCTTATGGCCACCTCCTCGAGGCATTCGCGCACCTTTTCGAGCGACTGCCGCGAGCATATTTTGTCTTCGAGCACCTCGACCGGATATTCGCGCACGGTCTTGTCGTCCTTGCGCAGTTCGGTCACCAGGCGCGGGGCGACCATTCGGCCGTCGTTGGCCACGGCGTTGTAGAGCGTTGCCATCTGTATCGGGGCGAGCTCTATGCCATAACCGTATCCGAGCTTGACGAGGGTGGTGTGGGGATACCACATGCTCGACCCGCGGTACGGGAAGCGGGGTACGGCCTCGCCCATGTCTGGCATTCCGACCATGACCTTGCGGTCGAGGTGGAGGTGGCGCAGGTAGTCGGTGAAACGGTCGGCGTCCTGCCAGTATGTCTGGTAGATGGCCTTGGCGAAGTAGACGTTGGCCGATTGCGCCACGGCCGTCTTCATGTCGATCTCGCCGCCGCAGTCATGCGAGTCGCGCACCCTGGTATGCACGGCCCCGACCTCGACGGTCTTGCCGTGTCCGGTGTCGTATGTTGTCGAGAGCGGCAGCCCGGCCTCGTCCACAAGCGCCAGCAGGCAGGCGAGCTTGAATGTCGAGCCCGGTTCGGTGCGCGACATCATCGCGTGGTTGAAGTTCTCGACATATTCGCCCTGTGAGTTGCGGCTGAGGTTGACCATGGCCAGAATGTCGCCCGTTTCGACCTCCATGACGATGGTCGTGCCCCACTTCGCTCCGTTGCGCTGGAGCTGTTCGCGCAGGGTCTTGTCGGCGACCTCCTGAATGTCGGTGTCGAGTGTGGTGTAGAGGTCCATGCCGTCTTCGGCATCGACATTGATCTTGCTGTCGACACGGCCCCAGAAACCGGGGGCTATGCGCTGGCGCAACTCGCGTCCGTCCTTGCCGCTGAGCTCCTCGCGGAAGACGTGTTCGAGGCCGTATGTGCCGGCCGTCTCGCTGCTGCGGCCTATGGTGAAGCGGGCGAGGTCCTGACGCGGGAATACGCGGTTGTCGTGCTTGTCCATGTCGTAGACGACGCCCATGTTCCAGTTGAGCAGCGGGTATGTCTTGAGCGTCTGCCACTCGTTGTAGTCAACGTCGCGGAAGAGCCTGACGGGCGTATGGTCGCGTATGGTGTCGTAGAGCTTGACCGTCTTGAACTCCTCGCCGTGCATGCGGTCGAAGAGCCGGGCGATGAAGCCCTCGGAGCGCGGGACGACGGTATCCTTGATGTAGCGCACCTTGAACCGTTTCGAGCGTTCGGAGATCATCTTGTCGTAGTACTCCCTGGCCGTGCGGTCCTTGAAGAAGCGGGCCAGCAGCTTGGAGAGCGAGTCGCTCTGTTCGCGGAAGGTCTGGTCGTTGTCGAAGCCCTCGCACCCGAAGTCGAACATGACCGTATAGCGGAATATCGAGATGGCCAGCGGGTCGCCCGTGCGCGAGTAGATCGTGCCGCGATGGGCGTGAATTGTCTTTTCGGTGAAGATCTTGCCGTCGAGTTTCTCGGCGTTGACCCTTGTCTCGCGGCTGAAGAACTGCACGCATATGAGCCGCAGGAGTATGATGAGCCCCACGAGTATGAAGAGCATGTAGAGCGCCCTGACCCTCAACAGAATGTCGTCCTTTATTTTTCTCTGCTTCTCGGCCATGTCCTATTCGATGACTTCGTTAGGGGTAAGGGGATCGTAGAGTTCGATGCCGCGTTTTTTGAGGCTTTCGACCACTGCCGAGTGCGACGAGCGGCGGTAACACTGCTCCTGCAGGCGTATCGAGCGTTCGTGCAGCAGCTGTACCTCGCTGTCGAGGCGTGCGTATCGTATATCGAGGCGCAGGCTCCAGAAGAGCATCGCTATGCTTACGAAGAACATCACGGCTATGTATCCCAGGTAACGGTAGTACTCCTTGACGCTGTCGCGCACCAGTATCGTGCCCGAGAAGAGCTGCCACCATGCGCTTGCACGCCGGCGGCGGTGTTTTGCCTCCTCGGCCTCGCGGGCGAGGCGTTCGGCCTCCTCCTGTTCCCGGTCGGCGCGTATGTCGTCGTCGGCTTCGCCGCGGTTTATGCGCAGGACCTCGCGGCGTATGGTGCGCGCAAGTTCCTCGCGTTGGGCAGCCTCCTGCTCCTCGCGTTCGCGGTCGGGGTTGAAATCGGTATCTTCGTACATCTCGGTTGTCGCGTTAAATTTTAACGGCCGCACGCAGCTTCGCCGAGCGTGAGCGCGGGTTGCGTGCCAGCTCCTCGTCCGAAGGGACCACGGCCTTGCGGGTCAGCACCTCGAATGGAGCGGCGGCCCGTCCGTAGAAATCCTTCTCGATGCGGCCCTCGAAATTGCCGCTGCGCATGAAGTTCTTGACCAGCCGGTCTTCGAGCGAGTGGTACGATATGACCACGAGCCGCCCGCCGGGTTTCAAGACCTTGAGGCTCTGTTCGAGGGCCATCTTCAGCGCCTCCATCTCGCCGTTCACCTCGATGCGCAGAGCCTGGAAGAGCTTTGTCAGGAACTTGGCCTCGTCCTTTTTCGGGGTGCACGGGGCAACGGCGGCCACAAGTTCGGCCGTGGTCCCGATGGCGTGCGCCTTGCGTGCGCGGTCGATGCAGGCGGCGATCTTCCATGTCGTTTCGAGTTCGCCGTACATGCTCAATATCCGTGCAAGTCTGTCGTTGTCATAGCCGTTGACCACGTCGGCGGCGGTTATTCCGCCGCGCCGGTTCATGCGCATGTCGAGCGGCGCCTCCCCGCGGAACGAGAATCCGCGTTCGGTGGCGTCGAAGTGGTGCGACGACACGCCGAGGTCGGCCAGCACCCCGTCCACCGCCGTCACGCCCCGCAGCCGCAGGGCCCCGCGCATGAAGCGGAAGTTGCTCTCGACATAGTGGAAACGCCCGTCGTCGGGTATGTTCGCGCGCGTGTCGGCGTCGCGGTCGAAGCCGTAGAGCGAGCCTCCGTCGCCCAGCTTCGAGAGTATGTGCCGCGAGTGTCCGCCTCCGCCGAACGTGAGGTCGGCGTAGGTGCCGTCGGGCTGCACATCGAGCAGGTTGACAGACTCTTCCAGCAGTACGGGAGTATGATATACGGACATATTCGTGGCAAAAAGCGTATTTGGTGGTAAAGTTACGGATTTTAGCAGAAAAGTTGCAAGACGAAACACGAATATTTTTTGTGTACGCAGATGGAGATAGACGTAGCCCGACTTTTGCATGAGTACCGTCCGGCGCTGGCCGGCCGCCTGCCGCATTTTGCCGTTGCGGCGCTGCGGCGGCTGCTGCACGAGCGGGAGATCAACGACCTGCTGTCACGTTACGGCGGGTTGCCGCCGCAGCGGTTCCTGAGCGCCGTACTCGACGACATGCGCATCGGGCGCTGCGTCTGGTTCGAGGGCGGGATACGTCCCGACGGGCGCTACCTCTTCGCGTCGAACCACCCATTCGGGGGGCTGGACGGCATGGCCGTGGCCGAGGTGCTGGCCGAGACCTTCGGCGACGTGCGTGTCGTGGTCAACCGCATGCTGGCGGAGATCGGGCCGCTGCGCGGCCTTTGGCTGCCGCTGGGCGGCGGAGGAAGGCTGCCGGCTGCCCAGGCGCGTCGTTTCGGGGAGGTGATGCGGGGCAATGTGCCGGTGCTTATGTTCCCTGCGGGATTGTGTTCGCGCCGCCGGCATGGCGTCGTGAGCGACCCCGACTGGAAGCCGAGATTTGTGCGCCGTGCCATCGAGTCGGGGCGTGCCGTCGTGCCGGTGCATGTCGACGGCCGGCTCTCCGACCGTTTCTACCGTGCGGCCTCGCTGCGCCGGGCGCTGGGAATCGGGACGAGGCTGGAGGCGCTGCTGCTGGTCGACGAGATGTTCCGCCAGCGCGGCACCACCGTCCGCATCGCGGTCGGTCGTCCCGTCGCTCCCGACGAACTCCTGTCGTTCGGGTCCGCCGAAGCCGCGTGCCTGCAGATACGCGAACGCGTCTGCGCCCTGCATGAAAAGATGATGCGATGACCGGTTGCAGAGAGATGATAATCGACCCCGTGGCGCGAGAGATGCTCGAAGCCGAGCTCTCGCCCGAACGGCTGCTGTGCACGACGCGGCGCGGCGGCAACGAGGTCTACACGTTCACCGCTGCCGAATGCCCGTGGCTCATGCGCGAGGTGGGGCGCCTGCGCGAGGAGGCTTTCCGTGCTGCGGGCGGCGGTACGGGCCGCAGCGTCGACATCGACGCCGACGACAGGGCCGTGGGCGGTTACCGCCAGCTCATAGTGTGGGATCCCGCTGCCCGTGAGATCGTGGGCGGCTACCGCTACATAATTTGCCGCGGCGAACGTCCGCGCCACCTCTCGACCGAGCACTATTTCCGTTTCAGCGAGCGTTTCCGCCGCAACTTCCTGCCCCGCACCATAGAGCTCGGGCGCTCGTTCGTGCAGGTGTCGTACCAGGTGCGCAACAACCCCAAGAGCATCTGCGCCCTCGACAACCTGTGGGACGGCCTCGGGGCCGTCGTGCGCCGCAATCCTCAGGTGCGCTACCTCTTCGGCAAGGTTACGGTCTACGCCTCGTGCAAGCGTGCTGCGCGCGACATGCTCTTCTATTTCCTGCGGCGCTTTTTCCCCGACCGCGAGCATCTGGTCACGGCGCGCCGCCCGCTGGAGGACGGCAGCGGCGGCTGCGACTTCGAGGCTCTCTTTTCGGGCAGCACCTACGAGGAGAACTACCGCATACTCGTGCGCAAGATCCGCGAGTACGACGAGCGTATCCCGCCCATGATAAGCTCCTACATGCGTCTGTCGCCCACGATGCGGGTCTTCGACACGGTCGCCAACCCCGATTTCGGCGGTGTCGAGGAGACGGGCATCATGCTCACCATTCCCGACATCTATCCCGACCTGCGGGCACGCTATATCACGGCCGAATAGCGTGCCGGGGCGGATTCTTGCGCCCCACAGTACGTGAGACGGGCCTCTGCGGGCGTGGGCGCATCTCCGCCGGGGACGAAAACCTGCGCTGCCTGCATAACGGCGGGGCTCTCTGTCGAAAAGAGGGCCCCGCCGCACATCATGCCGCCGCCGGCATCGATCAATCCTCGGGATATGCCGCCAGGAAGATGTTGCGCCCGCGCAACTGCTCCTTGACACGGCAGAGGTCGGCAAGACGCACGTCCCCGACGATATATTTCGAGGTTTCGCTCACGTACTTCTCGCGTATGCGCAGGAAGTTGAACAGGGCGAGGTCCTCGTCCGACGAGTAGCGCAGGTAGATGCGGAACGTATAGTCGTCGGTGTATTCGGGCACCACGTCGGCGTTGAGTTTCTTGTATTCGTACTTGTAGTTGTAGAAGCAGGCCATGATGTCGCTCAGCACGGCCGACCCCGTGGGGTAGCCGCCGGCGCCGCGGCCGAACATGAACTGCTTGTAGTAGAACTTGCCCTTGATTACCACGCCGTTGAACTCGTCCTCGACGCTGTAGATGTACTTGTCGCGCGAGATGAGCTGCGGTATTACGCTCATCATGATGTTGCCGCTCTCGAGTTTCTCGACATGGGCGACGAGCTTTATGCGGCGCTCCTTCTCCGTGGCAAAGCGTATGTCGTCGTCGTTCATGGTCGATATTCCGTAGACGAATATGCGTTCGGGCGAGACGTAGCGTCCGAAGGCGTGGAGCGTGATGATTATCAGCTTGAAGAGCGAGTCGAAGCCGTCGATGTCGAGCGAGGGGTCCGATTCGGCGAAGCCGAGTTCCTGGGCCAGTCGCAGGGCGTCGGGGTAGGACATGTTCTCGTTGAATATCTTCGAGAGAATGAAGTTCGACGAGCCGTTGAGGATACCCTTGACCGATATGAGCAGGTCGTTGTCGTAGTACTCCTCGAGGTTGCGGATTACGGGAATGCTGCCGCATGCCGAGGCGTCGTAGAGCAGCGGAGCCGATGTGCGGCGCTGTATTTCGACGAGCTCCTCGAGGTGGTAGGCGAGCATCTTCTTGTTGCCGGTGACCACCGGCAGGCCGCGTTCGAGTGCCCGTTTGACGATGGTGTACGACGCTTCGGCGTCGTCGATGAGTTCGACGATGAGGTTGATGTCCGGGTCGTTGAAGATGTCGTCGGGGTTGTCCGTGAAGTCGGCCTCGACGCCGCGCTGCTTGTTGATGTTGCGCACGCAGATGCGTTTTATCCGCGCCTCCTTGAGCCGCGTCTCCTCAAGTACGTCGTAGAGGCCGCGACCGACCGTCCCGAAGCCGAAGAGTCCGATGTTGAGTACTCGTTTCATAGTGGTTTGTTCATGAATCGCTGGATAATGTCGTTGAGTTGTCGGTGTTCGACCAGGAAGCCGTCATGGCCGAAATCCGAATCTATGAGATGGTATTCGACGCGGGGCAGCGCACGCACCATGACGTCGTGACCCTCGGGCGGGAAGAGTATGTCCGAGGTTATGGCCACGACCAGGCAGTCGGCCTTGACCCCGGCCAGCACCTTCTCGACGTCGCCGCCGCGCCCGCGGGCCAGGTCGTGCGAGTCGACCGCCTGCGAGATGCGGTAGTAGGAGTAGGCGTTGAACCGCCGGCGGAGCTTCTCGCCCTGGTGGCGCTGGTACGAGCAGACGCGGAATCCCGAGAGCTTCCCGTGGTCGGGGTCCTGCTGCGTGCGGTCGTAGGCCAGTCCCCCGCGATAGCTCATCAGGGCTATGCTGCGGGCTACGGCCATGCCGTCGATGCCGGCCTCGTCGCTGCGCTGCCCGAACGTTGGGTCGATCTCGATGGCCCAGCGCTGCGACTCGTTGAAGGCGGTGATCCACGGTGTCGAGCGCACGGCCGTGGCTATGAATGCCGCGCGGCGTGCGAAGTCGGGGCATTCGACCGCCCACTCCAGACACTGGAAACCGCCGATCGAGCTGCCGATGAGCAGCTCGACATGCTCGATGCCGAGCCTTTCGGCCAGCATGCGGTGGCAGCGTACCATGTCGCGCACGGTGATCTGCGGGAAGTCGCCGTACCACTTCTCGCCGGTGGCGGGGTTGATGCTGAGCGGACCGGTCGTGCCGTAGTGCGAGCCGAGGAAGTTGGCGCAGACGACGAAATATTTCGCCGGGTCGAGGAACTTGCCCTCTTCGACCGTATGTTCCCACCATTCGGCCACTTCGGAGTTTGCGGTCAGGGCGTGGCATACCCAGATGACGTTGTCGCGGGCGGGCGACAGCTCCCCGTATGTCGAGTATGCCACCGTCACTTCGGGCAGCACGCCGCCGCCTTCGAGTTGCAGCGGACCGTCGAAATGTTCGTACCTTATCATGCCGTTACTTCTCGAATGCCACGGCGAAGGCCTGTTCGAAGTCGTCGATTATGTCCTCGACGTTCTCGAGTCCGGCCGATATGCGCAGCAGCGTCGGGGTTATGCCCGTGGCGCGCTTGTCTTCGTCGCTGAGTTGTTTGTGGGTTGTCGATGCGGGGTGCGTCACTACGGTTATCGAGTCGCCGATCATGGTCATGTTGCCCACGAGTTTGAGGGCCTCGACGAAGCGTACGGTCGACTCGAGCGAGCCCTTCAGCTCGACGTTCAGCACGGCTCCGGCACCGAAACGGAAATATTTGGCTGCATTTGCATGCGAGGGGTCGTCCTCGAAGCCGACGTATTTTACGCGCTCGACGAGCGGGTGGCTGCGGAAATACTCGGCCAGGCGTTTCGTCGACTCTACTTCGTGCTTCACGCGCATCGAGAGGGTCTCCAGACCTATTTTCATGAGGAACGAGTCGAAGGCCGAGGGCGAGCAGCCGAGGTCGCGCAGTCCGTCGACGCGGCACTTGACGATATAGGCCATGTTGCCGAATGTCTCGTAGAAGTTCAGGCCGTGGTAACCCTCCGAGGGGCCGCTGATTGCGGGGAACTTGCCGTTGTTCCAGTTGTAGTTGCCGGCGTCGACTATGACGCCGCCCATGGCCGTGCCGTGGCCGTTGATCCACTTGGTGGCCGACTCCACGACGATGTTGGCGCCCCATTCGATGGGCCGGCAGAGGTAGCCGCCTGCACCGAATGTGTTGTCCACGACAAGGGGCACGTCGTAGCGGCGGGCCAGATCGGCGAGACCCTCGAGGTCGGGTACGCTGCAGCCGGGGTTGCTCATGGCTTCGACGTAGATGGCCTTGGTGCGGTCGTCGATGAGCCGTTCGAGTTCGGCGACGCTGTCGTCATGGCCGAGGCGGCAGTCGATGCCCAGCTTGCGGAACGTGATCTTGAACTGGTTGAAGGTGCCGCCATAGAGGTAGGGCGACGCCACGATGTTGTCGCCGCAGTCTGCCAGCGACGTGAGGGCTATGAGCTGTGCCGACATGCCCGAAGCCACGGCCAGTGCACCGACACCACCTTCGAGGGCGGCGATACGCTCCTCGTACGACGAGGTCGTGGGGTTCTGCAGGCGCGTGTAGATGTTGCCGAACTCCTTGAGTTCGAACAGGCGTGCGGCATAGTCGCACGTCTTGAAGTGGTATGCGGCGGTGGGGTAGATGGCCGCGCCGCGCGAGCCGGTGTCGTCGACACTGTACCCGCCGTGTATCTGCAGCGTTTCGAAACGCAGTTTTTTCTCTGACATGGTTGTTCGTTTTTTTGATGTTTGTTGTTCCGTGTTATCTTGAAGCAACGCTGTCGTCGCATATTGTTCCTTTCGAGTCGAGGGCCCATGTGCCGTGGGCGCGCAGCACCTGCTCGATGATGTCGCGCACGCAGCCGTAACCGCCGCCGAACTGCGATACGTAGCAGGCGGCCTCGACCACCTCGGCGCAGGCGTCGGCCGGACATACCGGTATGCCGACCTTGCGCATGCACTCCAGGTCGGGAATGTCGTCGCCCATGTATATCGTGTTCTCGATGTTGACGCCCGCACGCCGGCAGAAGTCGTCGATGGCGGCGATCTTGTCCATGCAGTTGTGGTAGAGGTACTCGACGCCCAGCCGCTTCATGCGCGAGAGCAGCGTGGCCCCGAAACCGCCGGTTATGACGCAGACCTTGTAGCCGTGCTTTATGGCGTACGAAATGGCGTATCCGTCCTTGGCGTAGTAGCGGCGCACGAAGTCACCGTCGGGCAGGGGCATTATCCCGCCGTCGGTCATGACGCCGTCGACGTCGAAGACGAAGGCCTCGACGCGTGCTAATTTCTCCTTGAAGTTTTCTCCCATATCTCTTGACTCATCAGTTCGTATATGTTTTTCAGTCTCCCGTTGCCGTCGAGCAGGGCTATGTGGCGCTGCATGGTCGTGGTGTCGTGACGGCGTGCGGGCCCTGTCTGCACGGCAGCGGGGTCTCCGCTGTCGGCGGCCTTGCGTGCGGTCTCCACGATCAGCGGCACAAGGCCCTCGAACGGCGCTCCGGCGCGTGCCATCATCTCCTGGCCTATGCCGTAGAGCGCGTTGACGAAGTTGCAGGCGAAGACTCCGGCCAGATGCACTTCGGCGCGGCTCTCCGACGTCGAGTCGAAGACGTGGCAACTCAGGCGCGAGGCCACTTCGCGTATGGCGGCGAGCGTCGCCGGGTCCGAAGCCTCGATGAAGAACGGTATGGCGCCGAAATCGACCTTGCGTCCCGCCGTGAATGTCTGCAGCGGGTAGAGTACGCCCCTGCGGGCGAAATGCGCCGGTATGGCCTCCACGGGCTGGGCGCCGGCCGTGTGTACCACGACTGCGGTTGCGGGAATGGTGAGCGGGTCGAGTACGCTGCCTATCGACGAGTCGCTCACGGCCGTGATGTAGATGTCGGCTGCGGCCAGGTGTGCCGGGTCGTCGGTCCACCCGCAGCCGGCCAGTGCCGCCACCGCCTCTCCGCGTCCCGCATTGCGGGCGAAGATCTGCCGCACCTCGATTCCGCAGGCCGGCAGTGCGCGGGCGAAGGCCTCGGCCACGTTTCCGCTCCCTATTATTACGGCGCTATTTGTCATGTCTGCCTCCTTTCATATCCGAGAGCAGCGGGTCGCTGCCCGATTCCCTGACTATGCGCTTGAGCTGTTCGAGAACGCGGTCCGCCGTGCGCAGCTCGTCGCTCGACTGCATCTCCATATCCGTGTCGCCGGTGTGCTCGACCGCTTCGAGAATCCCGTAGACGGTGAACGAGGCGGTATCCTTCGCCGGCACGAATTTCGTTTCGTAGCCTTTGCCCTCGGCCGGCAGTTCGATGAGCAGCCCGGCGTCGACGAGCGAGTAGAGCACCGAGTTGACTATTCGCGTGGGCAGGTTGAGGCGCTGCCGCACCTGCGAGAGCGACATGGCCCCGTTGCCTTCGGCGAAGTTGCGGACCACGGCGATCATCGCCGCGATCATCACCTTGCGGCGGCTGTCGTAGCTTATGTGGAGCGATTCGCGCTCCTCGTCGAACTTGTCGATGTTCTGGTATGCGAACGAGAGTTCGCCGCCGAAGAGGAGTATCTCCCACGATATCTGCACCCAGATCAGGAAGAGCGGCAGGGCTGCGAAACTGCCGTATATGGCGTTGTACGAGGTCATGAACTTCTGCAGCCAGACATAACCCCACTGGAAGAGCATGAACGACGTTCCGGCTATGATTCCGGCGGTCAAGGCGCTGCCGAAGCGCACGGTCGTGTTGGGTATCACGAAGTAGAGGAACGAGAACATCACCCACATCACCACGATCGAGACGATGTGCGATACGGCCTGCAGCCACGATGATTCTTCGAGGCCGAGCAGCTCCTGTGCATACGAGCCCACGCCGTTGGCCACGATCCAGAGCACCGGCACGACCACCACGACGGCGATATAGTCCGAGTACCGGCGCGTGATGCTGCGCGAGGAGGTGACTTCCCAGATGTTGTTGAAGGCGTTCTCGATCGAGCCGAAGACGCGTATCACGGCCCAGAACAACGTGGCCACGCCGACGGCCGCCACCACGCCTCCGCGGGTGTTCATCAGGGCCTTGTCGGCGAACCGGACGATATAGTCGATGATGTCGGGGTTCTGCGGGAAGAGTGCGTAGAGGTTTTCGATAAGTTTGTCGATGAACCCGAAGCCCTTCATTATGGCGAAGACCACGGCCAGAATGGGGACTATCGAGACGAGCGTGTAGAAGGTGAGTGCTGCGCAGCGCACGACCGTCCCGTGCTCCTGCAGGCCGCGGGCCGTGTAGAAGAAGAGGCGGTACTGGCGTGCGAGCCAGTTGAGCCACGACGACCCGAACTCCTTGTGGAATACGGTATCGGTGAAGAATTCTGCTATTTTTTTGAGTGCCATGACTTCCCAACCAACGCAAATCGACTACCAAAGGTAGTTTATTTTAACCGTATAACCAAAAATTCGCCTCCGACCGAGGTGAATGCCACGCGTTCGCCGCCCCCTTCGCGTACGCCCAGTGCGGCGGCGATGCGATGCGTTGCGACCGGGAATTCGCGTTTGAGGATCTCGATGCCCCGGCCCTTCATCTCGCGCCGCAGCTTTCGCGGGTCGTAGCGTTCGATCGAGGCGATCTCCTCCTGGCGGCACAGGGGCGTGTCGGCTTCGGCGGTGGCGAAACCGTATCCGTTGTCGCTCCAGATGTCGGCGCGGCCGTCGAGATAGCACCGTGCCAGCCTTGTCTTCTGCAGTGCGACGTCGGGAATCAGCAGCCGGACGTACTCCTCGCGGCGGAATGAGGCGGGTGCGGCCGGTTCGGGGCTTCCGTCGCGCGGCACCGTGAACGAACCCCTGCCCAGTGCCGTGGCCGTGACCGACGGACCGCTGCCGTCGATGTAGACGAGCACCTCCTTGCACTCGTCGCCGAGCGACACCGCCTCGACACGGCACTGCCCGAAGATCCGGAAGGCCTCGTCGATGTCGAACATGGGCGACGCCTTGATGCAGACGCGGTCGGCCCGCATGCGTATCGCGGGCATGAGGGCCGTGATGTCGGGCGAACACTCCTCCAGCCGCACCAGCTTCTCGCCGTGCGGTCCGCGCCGGTCGGGATCGGCATAACACCAGTCGTAGTGCCCTTCGGTGCGGGCGATGAACTCCTCGGCCGATGCGCATACGACCTCGATGTTGTCGGCACCGAGACGTCGGAAATTCTCGCGTGCGACGTCGGCCAGCACGGGGTCGCGCTCGACGGCCGTGACATGCGCAAAGCGTTTCGACAGGTAGAACGAGTCGACGCCGAGCCCGCATGTCAGGTCGAGGGCCGTTTCGCCTTCGGGCTCCTTGTGGGCGGCGCAGTCGCAGCTCGACGACTGTTCGAAGGCCAGTGCCGGTATTATGCACCGCGCCCTGTACCATTCGGGCAGCTTGCGCCTTGCGCGCTGCAGGTACTTTACCTGCGACGCAACTTCGGCGGCGTGCGGCAGCCGTTTGTCGAGGGCCGTCTCTATCGGGTCGCGGTCGATGCAGCGGTCGATGTCGCCGCGTACGTCGTCGCGGCAGAGCAGTTCGTATTGTTCGCGTGTGATCATCGTGGCAAAGTTACCTTTTTTTCGGGTTCGATGCACCATGCGGCCAGAGTTGCCGCCGTCATGAGCGTGTAGGAGACGGTTACGGCCCATGTCGGGAGGGTCACCTCGGCCGCGGCCCACGGAAGCGACGCGAGCCATTCGACGGCACCGTTCTGTATGCGTGCCGTGATGTCGAGTATGCCGCCGAAGAGCGGGGCGAGCCACGGCACCGGCATGACGATCCATATTGCCGCCGCGATGACCGTGATGTTGGCGCAGAGTATCACCAGCGGGTTTGCCGCCAGCCCGACGAGAGAGACCGTCCCGAAGGTGTGCGATATTATCGGTGCTGTTGCTATGGTGGCGGCCGCACCTGCCGCCGTCATGCCCCAGAGCATGCGGATTGCGCGGTTGCGGCCTTCGGCCAGCCGGCTTAGGGGCACGGCCCACAGCATGATGGCCGCTACGGCCACGAACGAGAGCTGGAAACTTATGTCGAAGAGCATGTCGGCATCGTACAGCAGCATGGCGAAGGCTGCGGCGGCGAGTGTGTTCAGTCCGACGTAGGTCGACGTCGAGGCCACGGCCGCCTGCAGCACCGTGAACATCAGTGCGGCACGTATGACGCTTGGCGGAAATCCGCAGGCGGCGGCATAGAGCCATACCGGGATAATTACGGCGACGGCCCGTATCGACTGCCCGTGCCGCATGGCCGTCACCCAGCGCAGCAGGGTGTTGGCCAGCATGAATATTATGCCGACGTGCAGTCCCGACACGGCCAGCACATGCGATGCGCCGCTGCGCGAATATGCCTTGCGCAGTTCCGGGGTCAGGTGGCGCCGGTCGCCGACGGCCATGGCCCCGACCGAGGCAAGGGCATCGTCCTTGAGATTCAGCCTCGACAGGCGTTCGACGGCGAACGTGTGGAGGGTGTTGCTTTCGGCCTTCACTATTCCGGTTACGTCGTCGCGGTTGAGGAAGAGCGTGCCGGCAAACCCGCGCCGTGACATGAGGCGTGCATAGCTGCGGTAACCGGTGTCGAATGGACGGATACGGCCGATGCACGCGATGCGGTCACCGGCCCCGACGGTCAATGTGGAGTCGCACCACAACATGATACGTTCCCCGACGGCCGTGATTCCGTCGCGGGTCTCGACCGTGCGTACGGTCGCAGGAGTCGATCCGTATCCGCTGCTGCGCGGTACGACCGTCTCGTCGGCCTCGATCTCCATGAAGAGCATTTCGCCGTAGGGCAGTGCCGGGGTGAAACGTCCGAGCGAGACGGCCCCGCCGCCCAGGAAAAATATCGCCGCGACGATATATGCCGAGCCGACATTGCGGCGTATGGTTATTGCCGCCGTGAGCAGCGACAGCAGGAAACAGCCCCAGACGACCTCAGCGTCCGCCTCGAAACTGTCGAAGAAGACGATGCCGGCGATCAGGGGTATTAGTGCCTTGACCATCGGCAGACGCGAGAGGCGTGCGGATATGTTTCCCGGTTTGAACTTCATTACTGCAAAGATAGCGCTTTCGGGCGTCGGAATCTTCTTCCCGGGCGCCTATTTTTTTGCGTCTGTAGGCGATGTTTATGCCTTGGACTGTGGAAGTTGTCCCGCGCCGCAATCCCCGGCCGCAATCCCCGGCCGCAATCCCCCGCGCCGCAATACTTGTGTTTTGCGGGACATGCAGCCTGCCTGCCCGAAAACGGAAACTGCGGCCTCACCATTGACGGGAGGTCGCAGTTTGTTCATGTTTGGCCTGTATTATTTGTTGTTGTAGAGGTTCTGCGTCCTTTCGGCCCCGACTGTCGCGAACGACAGAATGGCGTCGCCGAAGGTCTTGAGTCGTTCGGGCAGGGCTTTCTGCTCTTCATCGGTCCAATGGCCGAGGACATAGTCGACCTGCTGTCCGCGGGCGAAGTTGCCGCCTATGCCGAAACGGATACGGGCATACTCCTCGGTTCCGAGCATTTCGTTTATGTTCTTCAGTCCGTTGTGTCCTCCGGCGCTGCCTTTGGGCCTCATTCTGAAGGTCCCGAACGGGAGAGCTATGTCGTCGACTATGATCAGCAGGTTCCCGCGGTCGATCTTTTCGGCATCGAGCCAGTATCTGACGGCCTTGCCCGAGAGGTTCATGTAGGTCGACGGCTTGAGCAGTATGAGCGTACGTCCCTTGTATTTCAGCGTTGCGGTGGAGCCGTAACGTCCTGCCGTAAATGTAAGGTTGGACGCCTCGGCCAAGGCGTCCAACACTTTGAATCCTATGTTGTGGCGGGTTTCGGCGTATTCGGCTCCGATGTTTCCCAGCCCAACAATCAGGTATTTCATGGATTAACCGTTTATTCCTGAGCGGCACCGCGCGAAGCACGGGTTACGCGTACGGCGCAAACGGCAGTCGTTGCAGGGGTGATGAACTTGAGTCCTTCGAACTTGAGGTCGCCCACGAAGATCGTGTGGCCTACCTGCAGGGGCGTAACGTCAACCAGCAGTTCGTCGGGCAGCTTGTCGAGCATGCCGCTGACTGTGAGCTTGCGGGCCGACAGAACGAGCTTACCGCCGACCTTTACGCCTTCGGCGTTACCGGTCAGACGTACGGGAATCGTGATGGCAACGGGCTTGCCCTCCTGTACACGGTAGAAGTCGATGTGGAGAATCTCCTCGCGTACGGGGTGGAACTGAACGTCACGCATTACGGCCTTCTCTACCTTGCCGTCGATGTCGATCTCGACGATGTACGAGTTGGGAGTGTAGATAAGGGCCTTAACGTCCTTTACGTTTACCGAGAACGACTCGGCAGCCTCGCCTCCGTAGAGTACGCAGGGGATCATGCCTTCACGGCGAACCGATTTTGCGGCCTTCTTGCCGAAGTCGTCGCGCTTAACGGTTTTGATTTGAATGGTTTTCATAGTTTGTTGTAATTTAATGTGTTACCTGCGGCATCACTCAGTCCGCCCCCGCAGGGCGGCCCCCATAAATGCCTGATTTTCGCCGCGAAGATAGCCAAAACTCCCGGGAAAACAAAATTTTCGGCATCTTTTTGGTGCGGCCGTGGTGCTGGTACGGGCTCTTTTGCGGCCTGCGGTGCGTCATCGTCGTTCGCCTGTCCGGCGTGCCGGCGGAGCTGCGGCCGCTGCGCCTCGGAGTGCCGTGCGGGACTGTCTGCGGCGGCAGGCCGTTACTTCGAGCCGTTGAAGACGAAGGCGGCCGTCACCAGCCAGTAGCGCCCGAATGTGGGGTTCCACGAATTGCGCATGTACTCTGGCGTCATCACGCTCTGGAAGCCGGTCTGGCGGTTCAGAATGTCGTAGACGCCGACCTTGAGGTCGAGCCTGCGCTTGAACAGCCGCACGCCCGCCTCGGCGTTGAGTCCGTGGTTGTCGAGGTTTCGGCCAGTGTCGGTGATGAAACGGTAGAATTGTCCTTTGTAGGAGACGAGTGCATAAAAGTGTTTGGGGTGCCGGTATGCGATGACGGCATTGCATGTCAGCAACATGTAGCGGTTGTCGCGGTTGAGGGTGTTGTGCGAGTCGTTGTAGGAGTCCGCCGTCGAGAGGCTTAGCTTCAGCTGCTTGAACAGGGTGGTGTACACCGACAACGACACTTTCGCCATGTTGGTGCTGTTCACGTTCAGCTGTTCGCCCAGATATGAACCCGACCGGAAGTAGTTATATATTGCCGAGGTACTGATTCGCGTGTTGATCTTGCGTATGTTGGTCATGAACGAGAGGCTTGCGCTCACGTTCGTGTTCAGCATGTCGATGTTCTCGTAGGTGTAGAGCGTACTGAACTGCGGGGCGACGAAATCGTCGTACTGCGGCAGCGTCGTGGCTTCGGCGAAGAAATGGCTGCGGCTGGCTATGGGGTTCTGCGTGAGGACGGCGGAGGCCATGAACACCATGCTGCGGCCCGCCCGCCTCGTCTTCTCGTTGTTCCCGAACAGCGGGACCGCGAGTGAGAGATTGTGCGTGTACGACTGCTTGAGGTCGGGATTTCCGGCCGTGAGCGAGAGCTGGTTGCTGTTGTCGATGCGGGGCGTCAGCTGCTCGATCGACGGGGCTGCCGCCGAGGTGCTGTAATCGAGCATGTACGTTCGCGTACGGTCCTTTTTGGGTGTCAGCGTGATCCGTACGCGCGGCAGTATGGCGTAGAACTCGCTGCCGAAACTGCGCAGTTCGGGGAACGACTCGCGCTTCACGGGACTGGACACGGTGAAGTCGAGCCCGGCATATATGGACAGGCCTCTCATCATGTGCGACGAGTTGTTGACAATCAGCGAGGCCCTGTGCGTCCAGTAGTCGTATGTGAAGTTGCGGGTGTTGGCCGTGTCGATCAGCGGCTTGTCGGGATCGGGAAAGTAGTTGTAGGTGTACTGCCGTGTCTTGTCGTAACGGTAGTTCACCGAGTACAAGGCTTTGACCGAGGTGCGGCGTTTGGCTCCCGATACATTCATCGATGCGCCGGCTTCGGCCGTGAAGTTGCGGCTGTACCCCAGCGGTGACGACCGCAGTTCCAGCTTGTCGGGCGACGACGAGAGATCTTCGCGCCGCAGTGTCGAGCCGTCGTTGTGCGAGTAGTCGAACGACGCGTTGATGTAGGGGCTTATGAGCGTGTTGCGCTGTGCCAGCGGCGAATAGGTGAGGCGCGGCCGTATGGAGTAGTTGCGCCTGCTGTCGCGCGTGAAGTTGTCGTCGGTTATCCGGTTGTCGCCCTCGGCGGTCGAGATTGTCTCCTCGCTGAGGTACGACTGGTGGCTGCGGCTGTTGTCGAGTGTGAGATAGATGCTGGCTTGGATGGTGCCTGCGGCTCCGGTCTTGACGTCGCCGAAGAGACCGAATTCGTGGGACGAGAGATAGTTTACCGACTCGCTCGAATCGTTACTCGACCGCGAGAGGTAATCCTCCGAGGCGAAATACTCCGTTTCGTTGCCCGAGAGTTCGCGCTGGTAGTCGTTCTTGTACTCGTAGTTCATCGAGATGCTCGTCTCCTTCCACCTCTCGCCGAAAAATATGGAGTTGTTGGTGGATATGTTCGTGAAGTTGCGCAGTGACGAGCCGCCGTCCGGCGACATGTTGTCGAGGTTCTGCAGCGACGTGAAGTTTATGTTGTTTGCGGTGAAGCGGGTGTCGCTGTTGAGCCGCTCGGAGTAGAATCCGAACGAGCCGTTTGCGGCATAGCGCCATTTGGGGTCGCCGTATGCCGTCTCGTTGAGGTCGCGGCCGATGCTTGCGGCCAGGTATGCGTCGATTACGGCCGACATGGGCTTGCGCGTCTTGATGTTCATCACGCGCTCCTTCTTTGAGCTGTCGGTCCGCCCCTTGAGCCGTTCGCTGAGGGCCACCTCGTCGTAGACCTCGATGTTGAGCACGTCGCCGGCCATCAGCGTGCTCAGGGCCTTCACGGCACCGTCGGCGAAGAGCTGCTTGTCGTTGACGTATGAGCGTACGATCTCTTCGCCGAAGACAGTCACCTTGTTGTCGCTTATCGACACTCCGGGCATCTGTTTCAGTATGTCGATGGCGCGGTCGTCGGCCAGCGTGCTTACGGCGGCGGCATTGTAGACAACCGTATCGCCCTTGGTGGTGTAGAACGGCACGCGAGTCTCGACCTTCACCGCCTCGATGCCGGTGAGGTCCTCGCGCAGCGGGAAGATGAGCGACGCCCGCTTGCCGGCCTCGACCGTGAAACTCTTGGAGACGCTCTTGTAGCCTATGTGCGAGACGGTTATGGTGGCCTTTCCCGGCAGCGCACGCTCGAAGGTGAAGATTCCGTTGTTGAGCGTGTAGGTGTAGAGCGTGTCGCGCCCGCCGAATACGCCCTTGACGTTGACCTGCCCCAATACGTATGTCGTCGAGTCGCTCCGGCACTCGACAAGACCCGTTACCGACCCGTATTCGCCCTGCGGCGTGTGTGCGGACTGCGGTGACGGCCTGGCCGGTGACGGTTGCGGCGTCGTGCTCTGCGACGTATTCCGTTGCGGACTCTGTTGCTGCCGTTCGGGCAGTGTCCCGCCGTAGACGGCCGTGGTCAGCAGCAGGGCGGCCGTCAATATTGCATGTGTGTGGGTCTTCATTCTCTCGGGGTGTTGATTGTCGTGGTATCTGTTTCGGGTCTTGCCCGGTCTGCCGGTTGCCCGTCAGCGGTATGCGGCGCAAACTGGCCGGTGCTTACTTTCCGGTTGCATTTGCCGGCTCTCCGCCTGCCGGTTGCGGGGATTCGGCCTTCTCCATCTCGAAATCCGCACCGAGTGTACGGTTTTTGACGACCTCCTTGATTGCTATCTGTGTCTTGTAGCCCTTGGCTTCGACACGAATGATAATTTTACCCTCCGGGACGCGGCCGAGGGCGTATATCCCTATTTGATCGGATATGTCCCGCAGTGTGTCGCCCTGCGAGGTTATGGCCGTTATCGAGGCTCCTCTTATCGGTGTGAATGTCCTCTCGTACGGCGAACCCCCCGGCCTGAACTCTTGTGGCGTTGTGGTTCTTCCCGTGACAGTACCGTATCCGGGTTTTGGTGTTTTAGGGTTGCGGGGCTCTTTGGCCGGGAGACTTGTGGCCGCAAGCAGCGCCGACAGCGCAATCAGGGCAAATAACGTCTTTCTCATATCCGTATCCTTTATGACCGGTTTCCGGCCCCGCAGTTTCCGGCTGCGGGACCGGACTTTGGTCGTTTATTCCTGCTTTGGCTTGTCCGTCTCTCCGTTTGCCGCGGCTTCGGCCTTCTCCAAAAAGAAATTTTTGACATAACGGCCGGCACGGTTGGCCCTTATATCGAGTATCTGTATCTGTGTTTTATAGCCTTCGGCCTCTACCTTTACTGTTGCAGGACCTTCGGGCGTTTGGGGAATTACAAACGACGCCGTTTCGTCCGATACAGTACGCAGGGTATCCCCTTGGGAAGTAATTACGGAAATCTCTGCTCCGTGTATTTGAGTAGCTATTTTTTGGGTCTCTGATATAAGATATCCGGTACAACCGACGAAAACGGCTGTCTTTGGCCTTTCTGCAAAGGCGGCCCCGGCAATCAACACTATTATGGCAATGGAAATGATGGCTTTCTTCATGGCTTGCTATTGTTTTGGTTGTTCTTCGGCCTTTTCCATATCGAAATATTGACAAGTGGTCTGGTTCTTAATTACCTCCTTGATTGCTATCTGTGTCTTGTATCCCTTGGCCTCGACGCGCATGGCGAGCTTGCCCTCCGGGACGCGGCCGAAGGCGTATTCGCCCATTTGACCCGATACGGTCCGCAGCGTATCGCCCTGCGAAGTTATGGCCGTTATCGAAGCTCCTCTTATGGGAAACTTGTCTCTTGTGAAAATTCCCGGAGACATCTCCTCGAACTCTCCGGGCAGGGTAACGTCTCCTGTGACAGTACCGTATCCGGGTTTCGGTGTTTTGTGCCTGCGGGGCTCTTTGGCCGGGAGACTTGTGGCCGCAAGCAGCGCCGACAACGCAATCAGGGCAAATAACGTCTTTCTCATATCCGTATTCTTTATTCTTATGACCGGTTTCCGGTCCCGCAATTTGCGGCTGCGGGACCGGGCCATGGTCGTTTACTCTTGCTCCGCCTTGTCCGTCTCTCCGTTTGCGGCGGCTTCGGCCTTCTCCATATCGAACCGCTTGAAATAACGGCCGGCACGGTTGGCCCTTATGTCGAGCAACTGTATAAGTGTTTTGTAGCCTTCGGCCTCGATTTTGATTGTGGCGGGACCTTCGGGCATTTTTGGAATTACAAACGATGCCATTTCGTCCGATACGGTACGCAGGGTATCCCCTTGGGAAGTAATTACGGAAATCTCTGCTCCGGGTATCCGTATACAATTTGTTGTGGTGCCTATTATATTCAAGACATAAACGGTATCCCCGACGAAAACGGCGGTCTTTGGCCTTTTTGCAAAGGCGGCACCGACAATCAATACTATTACGGCAATGGAGATGATGGCTTTCTTCATGGCTTGCTATTGTTTTGGTTGTTCTTCGGCCTTCTCCAGATAAAAAAGTTTGAAATAAGGCTTTTCCCTTTCTGCGTCTATTTCCATTATCTGAATTGACGTTTTGTAGCCTTCGGCTTCGATTTTAAATGTGGCAGGTCCTCCCGGTATTTTGGGAAATACGAAAGTGGCCATTTCGTCCGATACCGTACGCAGGGTATCCCCTTGTGAGGTGATTACGGAAATCTCTGCTCCGGGTATCCGGATACAACTTCTGGAGTTCGAAGTCTCTTTTACGAGATATCCGGTATATCCCGAGAAATATGCAGTTTTCGGCCTTGCGGCAAAGACGGCTCCTGCAATCAACACGATTACGGCAATGGAGATGATGGCTTTTTTCATGGCTTGCTATTGTTTTGGTTGTTCTTCGGCCTCCAAAAAGA
>DXGW01000056.1 GCA_019113665.1 Candidatus Alistipes excrementipullorum | reverse complement strand
CGTATGATATTGTATCCGCTCAGGAACGTGTTTTTCGGGAAGTCCTCGTAGATGGCCACGACGGTTTGCGGCTGCGACGGCTTTCCGTCGTCGTGATAGTAGCCACCTTCGAACCAGATGGCATCGTTTACCCCTACGCCCATCGTCCCGGCAGCCGAGGCGGAGATGATTACGGTGTTGGGCTCGGCGATTTTCTTGAGGTCGCCCGCGACGGGCCTGAACCCGAACAGGTCGACGACACTGCTGTTGCCGTTGTAAACCGGCAGGTTGAACTTCTCGAAATGGTAGTCGTTGATTCTCTTCCATACCCTCATGATGTCGGGGTACGACTTGAGCGATGCTCCGGCTTCGGCTTCGGGACAGAGCCCGAGGGTCTCGTACGAGGCTGGCTGCGGGGAGTTCGTGTTGTATATCTTCTCGCCCGAGTTCATTATCTCCCAGCATGGCTGCAATAGGTACGTGCGGTCGGAATCCTTCAGCGGCCTGTTGTATGTCAGCGAGTAGTAGACCTGCGAGGCGATGACGTAGAATGCCACGAATGCCAGCGTGAACCCAGCCACGTTGAGCAGCGATGCGACCTTGTAGCGTTTGAGCGTCATCAGGAAGTTCTTGAATGCTATTTTCATCTTTTTTCGGGTTTGTCGTTCGTTACTTATGTGGTGCGGGCGGCGGTCGGGCTCTCCCGCACCTTCAACGCTCAGATGCTTATGGTAGAATTCGGTGCATGGCGTCGGTTACAGTTTGCTTGTCACGTCGGTGACGATCTTGCCGTCGAAGAGGCAGATGGTACGTCCTGCATACGAGGCGTCGTGCTGCGAGTGGGTTACCATTATGATGGTCGTACCCTCGCGGTTGAGCTCCTGCAGCAGCGTCATTACGTCCTGCCCGTTTTTCGAGTCGAGGTTGCCCGTGGGCTCATCGGCCAGGATCAGTTTGGGGTTCGATACCAGTGCGCGTGCTATGGCCACACGCTGCTGCTGTCCGCCCGAGAGCTGTTGCGGGAAGTGGTCGGCGCGGTGCGAGATGTTCATGCGGTCGAGCATCTTCTTTACCCGCTCCTTGCGTTCCGAGGACTTTACGCCCATGTATATCAGGGGCAGTTCGACATTTTCCGATACCGTCAGCTCGTCGATGAGGTTGAACGACTGGAAGACGAAACCGATGTTTCCCTTGCGGAACCTGGTGCGCTCCTTCTCCTTGAGGTGGCCGACCTCCTGCCCCAGCAGCTCATATGAGCCGCCCGTGGGGTTGTCGAGCAGGCCGAGGATATTCAGCAGCGTCGACTTGCCGCAGCCCGAGGGTCCCATGACGGCTACGAATTCGCCTTCACCGACCTCGAACGATACGCCGTTCAGGGCTATGGTCTCGATGTCCTCGGTGAAGAAACTTTTCTGTAAATTCTCTACTTTCAACATGTCTGTATGGTTTTATATGGTTTTTGATTCAATCAGTGCATTATCGAGTTCGTGGGGTTCTCGTTGACGGCCTTCCACGACCGCAAAGTTACGGTAACGGCGGTTATCAGCGCAACTATGAGTATGGCTATGGCATATACCCACCAGACCATCGGGGCGCGGTATGTGAACTGCTCCAGCCAGCGGCTGATGATGAAATAACTTGCCGGTACGGCTATGACCGAGCACACAGCCACGATATACAGGTACTTGCGGTTGAACATCGCGAGAATGTCTCCCGCCGTGGCACCGTGTA
Source organism: Candidatus Alistipes excrementipullorum (assembly GCA_019113665.1). Taxonomy (GTDB): domain Bacteria; phylum Bacteroidota; class Bacteroidia; order Bacteroidales; family Rikenellaceae; genus Alistipes; species Alistipes excrementipullorum. The sequence continues at coordinate 7,754 of DXGW01000056.1, read as the reverse complement.
CGCGGCGGATACCGATTTCGCGGCGACGGTATTGCGTCTCGAACAGCACCAGCCCGAATACGCCGATAGCCGATATGATGATCGAGAGCAGCGAAAATACGGATACGAGTGTCGAGAGCTTGGTCTCCTTGTTGTAGAGCGACTCCAGTTCCTGGTCGAAGAACCTGACTTCGATCTCGTCCTTGCTGAAGGCGGGTGCGAACTCGGTCACGGTTTGTGCTATGTACTGCTTGACCTCATCTATGTCGGCACCGGCGGCGATGCGGATATAGGCGTGTGTCGGGAGGCCCCAGCCCCACTTGCCGTAGACTATGAAGGCGAAGGGATCGATCCCGTAGTGTGCCGGCTTGAAGTTGAAATCCTCACAGAACCCGGCGATCGTTGCGTTCGAACCGCCTACGTGGGCCATCATTTTGCTTTCGAGCGTTATCTCATACTGCTTTTGCGCCGTTTGGTTGAATATGAGTACTCCGTAGTCGGACTCTTCGTCTGAGGGCATGAAGTCGCGCCCCTCGACAATGTTGATCCCCATCATCTGGAGGAAGTTCCACGATACCGGATAGACCGATATGTATATCTGCTTGTCGTCGAGTTCGCGTCCCCAGCTCATTCGCCCGGTATTGACCAGCCAACCGTCGCCGTAGGCTATGTCCCTAATCATCGGGTTCTGCAGTATCTTGTCGCTGAAGGCGTCACGGCGCGTATAGTCCAACTCGCCGCTGCTGTTGTCGGTCCTGACGGGAGCGATTGCCGCCAGCGGGATCTCGACGGTCAGAAGCTGCTCCTTGTCGAACCCCATCTCACGGCCGATCATGTAGTTGTGCTGCCGCTGTATGAATATAGAACAGATTATCAGGGCTATGGATATGGTGTACTGTATCCCGACGAGAGTGTATCTCAGGGCTTTGCCGGCACGCGATGCCGAGAACGAGCCCTTGATGACGAAAGCGGGCGAGAAGTGTGTGATATACCATGCCGGGTATATCGAAACCGCTATGCCGAAGACGATGAGTCCGGCGGCCATTGCGGCGGCCGTACGCCAGTTGTCGTCTATGGCTACCGATGTCGAGATGTAGCCGGCCAGAGGCGTGTCGGCGACCAGCACCACGATCATGGCGGCCACGAACAGCGACACGAGAATGAGCCCTACGGTCTCCATCAGGAAGCTAAGTCGCAGTTTCGATGTCGGGGCGCCGAAGATCTTGTAGTTGTTCACGGCCTTTATCCGGCTCGGTATAAGTGCGAAGAAGAAGTTTATGAAGTTGATGAACGATATTGCCAGTATCAGCAGCGCGATGGCTATGAGCGAATAGGTGGTCGAACGGTTGCCCTGCATGCCTTCTATCGTACTGTCGGTGGCGAAATAGAGTTCCGTAATCGGCGTAAGGCGTGGGTTTATCATGCCCATCTGCTGTTCGATCTCCTCATCGGAGAGACCTGATTTCTTTGCGATATCAGTCATGTGGCCGATTATCTTCTGTCTTACGGCTTCAGGGTCTGCCCCCTCCTTCAGGCGGATATAGTAGGGGTTGTTCCAGTTCGATTCATACGCGTTCTCCTGAGGTTGCAGGCATGACCAGCCTTCGGTCATCGAGAGCGAGCTCGGTTCCGGGAAATCCTTGAATATGGCCACAATGGTCAGCTGGCGTGCGCCGGTAGCGCCGCGCCCGACGTACAGGACGTCGCCGACAGACAGGTTCAGGCGTCTGGCCGTAGATTCGGAGATAACCATGTCGGACGGTGTGCGGAAGTCGTCGATGTTGCCGATTGTCCACTCGAACGGGAAGACGTCCAGCCCCTCGCGTTCCGCCTCACATACGCCGATCCGGAAGTTGTCGATCGTGGCGTTGCGTTTGATCGAGTAGTCGTCGAACCGGCCCGTTACCTCGATGGACCCGGACGCTTCTATTTCGGGGCATGCCGAACAGATTTCGTCGGGAAGCTGCCGGTTCCAGTTGCAGTCCCAACGCCCGTCATTGACCCACGAAGGGTATTCGAGGCGGTATATGCGCTCCGAGTTCACGATGGGTTTGTTGTACGAGAGGTCGAACGTTACCTGTAACGTGATGAGGTATATTGCGGCAAAGGCAATGGCCATGCCGATAATGTTGAGCACCGACGATGCCGTGTACCGGCGCAGCAGGGTCAGAAAGTTTCTTATATACATGGTTTGCTGGTTATTTGTTCAAAATCAATACTTCGTGGTCTCCGAAGTTGTCGTATGACGAGGTTATGACCTTCTCGCCGGGCTGCAGGCCCTCGACAACCTCATAATATTGCGGGTTCTGCCGCCCGATGCGTATTTCGCGGCGGTAGGCCTTGTCGCCAGACCCGTCGAGGACGTAGATCCAGCGTCCCCCGGTCGTCTGATAGAACGAACCGCGCGGGATAAGGATTGCCTCCGACGGCTGACCGAGCTGCAGGTTGAGGTAGTAGGTCTGACCGCTGCGGATATTTTCGGGGGTGTCGCCCGTAAAGCGGAAGTCGGCCTTGAACTGCCCGTTGCGCACCTCGGGATAGACCTTGCGCAGGACCATTTCGTAGTTTTTCTCCTGCCGTTCGAACGAGGCGGTCAGGCCGGTTGTCACACGGTCGATATAGTGTTCGTCGACCAGCGCCTGCACCTTGTATGTCGAGAGGTCGTTGACCTGTCCTATGTTCGTTCCCTGTTGCAGCGACTGTCCCAGCACGGCGTCCAGCATGCCTACCTCACCGTCGATCGGCGCCTTGACCTTGAGGTTGTCGACGCGCTGGCGAATGAGCTGCATGTTGATCTGCATCGAGCGCAGACTCTCCTCCATCTGACCGACCTGTGAGGTGCGGTAGAGCGAATCCTGCTTCTGGCGTTCAAGCACCAGCGCGCGCTTGCGCACAGCAAGGTCGTAGTTCTCCTTCGACTGCAGGTACTCTTCGCGAGCCAGCAGGTTGTCGTTGTAGAGCGCCTCGTTCTGCCGCCATGTGCGTTCGGCACGTGAGACGTCGAGATCGAGCTGCAGCTTCTCCTGACGCAGGGTCAGTTTCTCCTGCTCCATTGAGATCATCGTGTTGCGCAGTATGTTCTGCTTCTCGGCCAGGTCGGCCTCCGACTGCAGTATCTGCATCGAAAGTGAGTTGTTCGACATTTCGAGTATCACGTCGCCGCGTCTGACATGCGTGCCCTCTTCGGCGACGATGCGCTCAACGACTCCCGATTCGAGCGGTGACAGCTGAACGGTGGTCATGGGTTGTACCGTGCCGGTAAGGCGTACATAGTCGTTGAATTCGCCCTGCTCGACGGTCGATATGTTGAGCAGCCGTGCATCGACACGCAGTGTGGAGCTGTTGTCGCGGAAAACAAGCCATACGACGAAGACAAGCAGCACTCCCCCGAATGCCCACGGAAGGTTCTTTTTCCGGAAGATAGCTCTCCAGCCCTTTTTCTTTTCAAGTTTGATGTCCATTTTATATCTGTTTTGTTGTTATCGGATAAGCGGTTGTCCGTTGTAATAGTCTACCATGCGGGCCTTGACAATGTATTGCAGACGTGCGCGCAACTTGTCGGACTTTGCCTGCAGCAGGGTGTTTGCCGCAGTCTGCAGGTCGATAGCGGAGATGAGCCCGTTTTCGAACTTTTTGGCTGCGCCGTCGTAGGCGAGTTGCGCGGCCTCCTCCTTCTTCTGCCCCTGCACGTACTGCTTGCCGAAACCCTGCATCTGCTGCCATGCCTGCGAGACCTCGCTCTCGACGGTATGCTCCGTGGCCTGCTGTTCGAGTTGGGCACTCCGCCATGCGTTTTCGGCTCTACGTTTAGACGACCGGCGGTTCAACCCTGCAAATATCGGTATCGACAGCGATGCCTGTATGTAGCCGCCGCGGTTGTTGCGGAACTGTGAACCGAACGGATCGTAAGCGGCCTTGTTGTCGAAGTCGATGTAGTAACTCGTGTTGTATCCTGCATAGAGGTACAACGACGGGGAGTAGCTGCCTTTTGCCTTGGCGTAAAGCAGCCTCTTCATCTCAGTGGCGTGCCTTGCCGAGGCTATGCGCGGGTTGTATTGCAGGGCAAACGATACGACCTCCTGTTCCGTGACGTTGCAGGCCGAAGCGTCGATGGAGATGTCGGTGACTATCTCCAGCTCCGTATCCTGCGGCCAGTTCATCACCTCGCGCAACTTTATGCGGGCCAGCGCGAGATTGTTCTGCTCGGTAGTAAGCAGGTAATCGTAATTGGCCACCTGCGACTCGATCTCGGCGACGTCGGCCGGGCTTTTCAGCCCGAGTTCAAGCTGTTTGCGTACAAGACGGAGCGTTGCCCGCGATGCCTGCAACTGCTCGTCGGCTATTTCTGCAGTCTTGGTGTAATATACCACGTCGATATAGGCCGACATCGTCTGCATGGCAACCTCGTCGCGCGCCACCTCCAGGTCGGCGGCACCCATCATGCGGGCGACCTTTGCGGCCCGCACCGTGTTTATGCCCTGCAATCCCTCGAATAGGGGCATCGAACCCGAAAGGGCGTACGAGTTGCTGAAAGTAGTAACGGTTGTGTATGAGTTCGTGCCGGGGTCGATGGAGCGTCCGAAATTAGTAGTGGCTCCCGCCGATGCGCTTATGGCTGGGAAAAGCGAGGCGACCGATTCGACGTAGTCGGCCTTGCTGTCGTCGAGGTCGAGTTCCTTCTGCCCGACCGATGTCGAATGCTCGACGGCGTACCGCATGCAGTCGTCGAGCGAGAACGGTTGCGCCGCGGTTGGCATGGCGCACGCAAGTGTCAAAAAAATAGACAGTGCAATATCGCAAATCAAGTGTTTCATACGATTTTCTGTTTCTGCCCGTATATGTGCCAATGGCGTGCCATAATAATTATAGCGTTGATAATCAATAATTAGGCTGATGGCCCATTGCCGAAATATGTCTAATTTTTTGACAGTCGGTGTGAAAAAATTTTACACACGGCGTTTTTGGTGTAAATTTGTTGGTGTAAATGAATCGTGTTTATGGGTAAGGCAGGCAAACTATTGATCGTAGATGACAACAGCAGTATCCTTTCGGCAGTGAAACTGTTGACCGAAGGGGTTTTTGAGGAGGTTGTTACCCTGACTTCGCCCAATATGCTCGTTACGGCGATGCATGCGCACCGTCCCGATGTCGTTCTTCTGGACATGAACTTCCATGCCGGCATCAATACCGGCAACGAGGGCATTTTCTGGCTCAGGGAGATTACCGACAAATACCCCGCGACGAAGGTGGTGCTCTTTACGGCCTATGCCGACATAGAACTGGCCGTAAGGGCGATGAAGGAGGGGGCGTTCGATTTTATCGTAAAGCCGTGGGACAACGAGAAGATGATAGCCACGCTCAGGAACGCATATAATGAATCACGGAGCCGGACAAAGGCAGCGGCCTCGAAAACTTCTGCGGCCGTGGAGCCGCAACCCTCAATGTTCTGGGGTGAAAGTGCCGAGATGAAACGCATACGTTCGGTCGTGGAGCGTGTGGCCGTCACCGATGCCAACATTCTCATTACGGGTGAAAACGGTACGGGCAAGGAGATGCTTGCCCGCGAGATACACCGGCGGTCGGCACGCTGCGGCAAGGCCATGGTATCGCTCGACATGGGGGCGATACCCGAATCGCTTTTCGAGAGCGAACTTTTCGGCCACGTGAAGGGCTCCTTTACCGATGCCCATGCCGATCGCGAGGGCAAGTTCGAAATGGCCGACGGATCGACGCTTTTTCTCGACGAGATAGGCAACCTGCCGCTGCACATGCAGGCCAAGATGCTTTCGGCATTGCAGAACCGCATGATAACGAGGCTTGGTTCGAATCATGCCATTCCGATAGATATCCGTCTGATTTCGGCCACAAACCGTGACCTGCACGAGGCTGCCGACCGCGGCGAGTTCCGTCAGGACCTGCTTTTCCGCATAAATACCATACATATACATATTCCGCCCTTGCGCAACCGCCGGGAGGATATAGTACCGCTTGCCGAACGTTTCGTGGAGCGTTATGGCGGAAAGTACAATAAACCGGGGCTGGCGTTGTCGGACGAGGCGGCCGAGAAACTCAAGTCACACTCATGGCCCGGCAATATCCGCGAATTGCAGAATACGATCGAGAAGGCCGTCATACTCTGCGACAGCACCGAGATCAAGCCCTCGCACATAGAGATGCGTCCGGTGCGCCTTCATGCGGAGTCGCAGACCCTTGAGGAGATGGAACGCCAGACCATAGCCAATGCCATCGCGCAATGCGGCGGCAATCTCTCGATGGTGGCCCAGCAGCTGGGCATTACGCGTCAGACATTGTACAACAAGATCAAACGATACGGATTGTGAAGCAGCGCAACATACCATACGGCCGGATCGGCTTCCACGTGGCTGTTGTCATTGCCATGGCGGCGTTGTCGGGGTGGCTGTGTGCCGGCGGGCATTATGCATATCTGCTGGTCACGGTGCCGGTAGCCGGTTTGAGCATATACCGCCTTTTCATGCTGTATGGCGAGATTGTCCAGCGTCTGATGTTCGTCTTCAATGCCGTGCAGAATGATGACTATTCGTTCCGCTTTGCCGAAGACCCCCGCGTTACGCGTTACGCCCTGGTCAACTATTCGCTCAACCGTATCAAGGAGGTGCTGGACACTACCAAACTGCGGATCCGCGAGAGAGAGAAGTATTTCGAGATGATCATGGAGTGCGCCAATATAGGTATCGTTACGGTCATGGAGAACGGTACTGTTGTGCAGACCAATTCGAAAGCCTTGCATATAGTTGGAATGGAGCGCCTGAGCCACATTGACCAGTTGCGCCCGTTGAGTCCCGAGTTGTGCGATGCCATGCGCGACATACGGCCTGACGAGCAGCGGACGGCCCGTTTCGCCACCGAGATAGGTGATATGAGCCTTGTACTGAGTTGTTCCTCCATGGAGTTCGGCGGAAAGAGACTGCGTGTCATTTCCGTGGGCAATATTCACGAAGAGCTCGACAGCAAGGAGGTGGAGTCTTGGGAGAAACTGACCCGTATTCTCACGCATGAGATCATGAATTCGCTGGCGCCCGTGACTTCGATCAGCCATACGCTGCTCTCGACGGATTCCGACCCCGGAATCATGCGGCAGGGACTTGAAACTATACACACGACGTCGGACAGACTGATGCGTTTTGTCGATTCGTTCCGTGCCGTTACGCGTATCCCGCTGCCGCAAAAGGCACCGTTCTACCTTTCGGAACTTGTTTCCGAGGCTTTGTCGTTGACCGGACGTAAGGGTATCGTGACGGAAGTGAATCTCGAACCGGCCGATACGATGCTGTATGCGGACCGTGCACTTATGTCGCAGGTCATGGTCAACCTGCTGAAGAATGCGGCCGAGGCTCTCGCAGATGTTGACGGTGAACGCATAATCTCGGTTCATTCGACCATAGATGCCGACGAGCGCATACGTATAGAGATTACGAACAACGGCCCCGCCATACCGGCTGAGGTCGCCGAGAATATCTTTACCCCGTTCTTCACGACCAAGGCCGACGGGTCGGGCATAGGGCTGGCCGTCTCGCGTCAGATAGTCCGCCTGCATGGCGGGTCGCTGCGGCTGAAAAACAACAGTGACGGCCGTGTTACGTTTGCCATCGTGCTGGAGTAACGGTGGCGTATGGATTTGAAAGACTGAATCCGGAAAATAAAATGAAAAACGCCGTATTTCCGATACGGCGTTTTGTTTTGTGTGGTACCACCGGGAATCGAACCAGGGACACAAGGATTTTCAGTCCTTTGCT
>DXGW01000055.1 GCA_019113665.1 Candidatus Alistipes excrementipullorum | reverse complement strand
ACGATACTGTCAGACATGCATTTCGACAAACAGGAAGTCTCTCAAGTCACCATCAAATACGGCACATGGCACAACTGCATTTTCACAGCCCTGAAATTTAGGGATTGCAGATTCGGCAACATTCAGATAAGCGATATCCGTTTCGAGCGCTGCGACCTTTCTAACATATCATTTGCCGGCAGTTCATTCTGCAGGGTCGAATTCAAAGGCTGCAGGATCATGGGCACAGATATCTCGGAGGCAACATTCACACATGTCGTCTTCAGCGAATGCAACTGTCGTTACGCAAATATGTCGATGAGCAAAATGCACTCTTCGCTGTTCAGCGGCTGTGACATGCACGGCGCCGTAATTGAACACTGCCGATTATCGGAAAGCAGGTTTGAACGGTGTGACCTTGGCGAGGCAGATTTTTCGCAAACCTCACTGAAAGGCATGGACCTGCGCGACTCGACGGTCGACGGCATAATCGTAAACATACCCGACCTGCGCGGGACGGTTGTCACATCGGCACAGGCCCTCGTACTGTCGTCGCTGCTCGGCATAACCGTCCAAGACGATTGACATGACATCGAAACCGGTAAAAACGGAATGGGATTGCGATGGTATCGCAATCCCATTCCGCCACAAAGTCATATAATGTCAATAGACTTCTATCTTTGCCGCAGCTGCCTTTGTCTTTTCGCGCAGCTCCTCGATATCACGTCCCAAGGGAGCGTAACGCACAACGACGCCCATACGGCGATTGAGTTTGGTGTATGGCTTGCCGAAAATGCGCAAATATGTATTATCCTCGGCACATACCTCCTCTTCACCGCGGTAACGCGGAGCCTCCTTGCTTGCAATGGGAGACAATATGACTGCACTTGCGCCCATACGCTCAAGGGTGATGCGCGGAATCGGCAAACCGAGGACGGCACGCAGATGCAACTCGAACTCATTGAGGTTCTGCGTTCCGGCAAGCGTTACCATACCCGTATCATGCGGGCGCGGAGACAACTCCGAGAAATAAACTCCGTTTTCATGGCTCAGGAAGAACTCTACACCCCAAATACCGGCTCCGGTCAATGCCGCCGTAACCTTGTCGGCCATGCGTTCGGCTTCACGGAGATGCTCTTCGGATATGGGTGCCGGCTGGAAACTCTCGCGGTAGTCGCCGCCTTTCTGCACATGGCCGATCGGCGGGCAGAAGAGAGTAGGCCCGTTCTTCTGGGTAACCGTCAACAGGGTAATCTCGCAATCGAACTTGATGAACTCCTCGACGATAAGCTCACGTATGTCGCCGCGACTGCCGCTGCAACCGTACTCCCATGCCGTTTTCAGATCATCAGGACCTTTGACGACCGACTGTCCCTTGCCCGATGACGACATCAACGGTTTCACCACGCACGGGAAACCTATCTTGCCGGCGGCATCACACAGTTCCTCATATGTCTTCGCATAAAAATAGCGGGCTGTTTTAAGTCCGAGCTCCTTGGCGGCAAGGTCGCGTATGGCCTTGCGATTCATGGTGAAATTCACGGCACGTGCGCTCGGCACAACCTGTACGCCGCGTTTTTCCCAATCGTAAAGCCGCTCCGTACGTATGGCTTCGATTTCGGGAACGATTATGTCGGGATTATGTCGCGATACGACCTCGTCCAGGGCATCGCCGTCGAGCATGTCGAACACCTCGCATTCATCGGCTACCTGCATGGCCGGGGCTCCGGCATACGAATCGCAGGCAATGACGTACTGGCCCTTGCGCTTGGCGGCTATGACGAACTCCTTGCCGAGTTCCCCCGAACCTAAAAGAAGTATTTTCTTTGTCATGTCTAAATTTGTTTCAAGGATTTCCTTCGGCAAAAATACCGATTATACCGCGACCTGCCTACTCTTTGCCGATTCACTTATCGACATTATATCATCAAAACGGGCAAAGCCCCCATGGCGGCCGACCTATTCAATAGACAAAGTAATCACCACGTCGCCCTTGCCGCCCAAAAGTCCGAGCATCTCTTCACGGGAGGTCACACCTTCGACCCTGGCAACGGGCGTAAGACTCCATGTATTGACATCATAATATATAACCAGATACGAGCCCTGATATAGAATTACGTCACCAGGTGAGGTTGTCATCTGCAAATCGTTACGTGGCAGGGTAAAACCGAGGAACCCGACCTTCTCCATATCGCCGTAATCGCTCATGGTTATCGACAGTGGGCCATCGGCAAGCCGCCGGGCCAATGACGCAGCGGAGCTGTTGTCGGCCAACACGGCCGTAAACGATGTCGCTCCTGCCGTAATTTTAATCTTGTCCGTTTCCATAATATCTTCATCATCGCTGGTTTCATCGTCAGATTGAGGCTGCGGTTGTGACGGTTGCTGCTGTTGCGATCCATTGTCCATGTCATCGGAAAGAGAACAGGACTGTAAAAGGCAAAATGCCATCGGCAAAAACACGACAAACAATAATCTTCTCATAAGCCGAAATGTTATGGGTTTTACATCTGCAAATGTACAACCGGCTGTTCACAACATGATTATACGAATCATCGGTTTACTTATAGATATTACGGATTTTTACACTCGCCGCAGAGCATAAAAAAACTGGCAGTGGCACTAAAAGTGGCACTGCCAGCTTTATCCACTGATATTCAGCAATAGTCGTGGAGGTGGCGGGAGTCGAACCCGCGTCCAAACAAGGAACCCAAAAGCTTTCTACACGTTTAGCCGACCGTTTCGTCCTTCTACCCGTATCCGGCAGGCGGCAGCCTAACACGGGTCCCAGTCCCTTGATTTCGCATCGCGTTCGGGACTCACGCGACACTATCCCTGAATTGTTGATACCCCGTATGAAACGCCGTTAAAGGGCGGAACAGCGCTTCGGGATACTCGTCACCGGACTGCCTTGAGCCCGGCGATTAAGCTAATTTTCCTTGAAAATTAGGCAGCGAGTGCATAGCTGTTATTGCCATTTGTAGTTTGAGTGTTGAGATTTACGAGCCACCACACAATGCTCGACGTGCTTACAATCGAACTCTACCTGCTGTCAAAACCGGGCACCCCCAAATGTCATTACATGGAAAAACCCTGCATCATATCAGGCCGGATACAATCGTAATCCGGTGCAAATATAAGCAAATAAACGTTATGTCGGAAATATTATTTCTCAACGCAGTACTTTTTCGTATGCGCGGCGCGGCGTTCCGTCGCTTACGTAAATCACGCCGCAACATGTGAACCCGAGAGTATCGAGCATGGACTGCATATAAAGGTTGTCGCGGTGTGTGTCTATACGGAAAGAGCCGGTACCGCGCATGCGCGCCATCTCTTCGACCTGACGCATGAAGCGCGTCGCCATACCGCGGTGCTTGAAACCGTCGGCAACGGCCAGACGGTGTACGACCACGTAATCGCTCCCGTCCGTAATCCACTCCCCTTCCTCGATATGGGCATAGTTCGGGTCGGTGCCGAAAATAACGGCCCCGCAGGCAATGACCGTATCGGCTTCGCACATGACATAACCGGCCCCGGCTTCTACATCGGCGAGGACCGAGTTTCTGTCGGGGTATCCGTTCTGCCACTGGTCTATGCCGAGCCGGCGCATCTGGCTTTGTGCCTGCGCTATTATGCGGCATACGGATTCGACATCGTCATATGTTGATTTACGCAGTTGCATGACACGCAAAGATACGCAAAGAGCAACACAGCGGCAAACTGTAACGCAAATTTTTCAGCGTTTGGATATTCCTGGACGGCCGGCATATCAAACACGGCGTTTTGCCGCCTGTCAGGAGGCCGTTGCGTCGCATTTGCACAATAAAGAGTCGTATTCACCACATATACAGAACAATCTGTTTTTGGAATTCAAATATTTTTTGTTATCTTTACATTCATCTAAATGGAAAAGACTATGGCACAGAAAACTCCGACACCGCATATAGGTGCGAAATTCGGCGAAATAGCCGACAAGGTAATCATGGCAGGCGACCCGCTGCGCGCGAAATTCATGGCCGAAAAATATCTCGAGAATCCGGTTCTTTACAATGAGGTACGCGGAATGTACGGATATACCGGTACATACAAGGGCAAACGCGTATCTGTTCAGGCCACGGAATGGGTATTCCGTCGATTGGCATATACTCGTATGAACTGTTCAACTTCTACGGTGTAAAAACGATCATACGCACAGGTTCAGCCGGCGCATACGATCCCGATCTCAAACTCGGCGACATAGCGATAGGCATGGGTTCGTGCACCAACTCGAATTATGCCGACCAGTTCAACCTTCCCGGCACGTTTGCGGCGATAGCCGACTTCGGGCTCGTACGCGCCGCAGCCGAAGAGGCCGAGAAGCTCGGCATAAACTATAAGGTGGGCAACCTGCTTGCAAGCGACACTTTCTACAGCGACTCGCCCGAGACATGGAAGCAATGGCAAAAGATGGGCGTCCTGGCCGTTGAGATGGAGGCTACAGCCCTGTATCTCAATGCGGCACGCAGCGGCAACAAGGCCCTGACCATTTGTTCGATCTCCGATTCGCTGATAACAGGTGAAGAACTTTCGAGCGAAGCTCGCCAAACGAGTTTCACCAACATGATGCACATCGCATTCGAGATCATCTGATACGGAGCGGGGCGGTTCGACCGCTCCGCTTTCCGTTTCATGACATGGTCGCTTTTCGCAACAAAGCATATGTAAAATCGGGGGTTTCTCCGATTTTTTGTTTATATTTGTCCTTTGTTAAAACCATCACGCCATGACAGGTAAAAGCGTCGTAGAACTCAAGAATGTAGCCATATATCACGCCGACGACCCGTTTGCGGACAATTCGGCCAAAGCCCTCAGACAGAAAGGGCAATTAATACTTTCAGAAGTCAACCTCCGCGTATGCGAGGGTGAATTCGTCTATCTGATCGGCCGCGTCGGAAGCGGCAAAAGTTCATTGCTCAAGACCTTGTACGCCGAACTTCAGCTTGTTGAGGGCGAGGGCGAGGTCGCCGGATTCGATCTTTGCCGGCTCAAACGCAAGGATATACCCTACCTGCGCCGCAACATAGGCATCGTCTTCCAGGACTACCAGCTTCTGACAGACCGCAACGTCTTCATGAACCTGCACTACGTGATGAAGGCCACCGGCTGGAAACAGGAGAGCGCCATAAGGCAGCGCATAGACGAGGTCCTGACCCTCACGGGACTTGAAACCAAAGGCTACAAGATGCCGTTCGAGCTCTCCGGCGGCGAGCAGCAGCGTCTTGTCATCGCCCGCGCCCTGCTTAACAGGCCGGCCCTCATACTTGCCGACGAGCCTACCGGCAACCTTGACCCTGTCACGGCCGACGGCATCATGAAGCTATTCCACAACATAGCACAAAGCGGCTGCGCCGTGATAATGTCGACACACAATACGGCCTTGATAGAGGATTACCCCTCGCGTACGATACTTTTCTCGCACGGCAAAATCAAGGAGATAAACCTCAGCGAAAAATTGGGTTGTTAGGCGTTCGCACGCTTGCAGTTTTCGCAGAATTTGCGTATATTTGTACGTTTAATCGAAGCGCATAGAGATATTATATAAATGAGTACCGAACAAGAGAACATAAAGAGACAGGAAGAGGAGTATTCGGCGTCGAATATCCAAGTCCTGGAGGGACTCGAAGCAGTCCGCAAGCGTCCTGCCATGTACATCGGAGACATCGGCGAAAAGGGTCTGCACCACCTTGTGTACGAGGTGGTGGACAACTCGATCGACGAGGCACTGGCAGGCTACTGCACGCATATCGAAGTATTCATCAATGAAGACAACTCGATAACGGTCAAGGACAACGGCCGAGGCATACCGACCGACTTCCACGAAAAGGAAGGCAAATCGGCTCTCGAGGTCGTACTGACGGTGCTGCATGCCGGAGGTAAGTTCGACAAGGGCAGCTACAAGGTATCGGGAGGTCTGCACGGCGTAGGTGTATCGTGCGTAAACGCACTGTCTACGCTGCTCGTCGCCGAGATCCACCGCGGAGGCAAGATCTTCAAGCAGACATACAGCAAAGGCGTCCCCACCTCCGAGATGAAAATCGAGGGCGAATGCAATGACCGCGGAACAATCATAACGTTCAAGCCCGACGCATCGATATTCACCCATACGACCGAATACAAGTACGACATACTTGCCAACCGTCTGCGTGAGCTGGCATTCCTGAACAAGGGCATACACCTCTCGCTGACGGATTACCGCCAGAAGGACGAGAACGGCAATCCGATGGGCGAGCAGTTCTATTCGCAGGACGGCCTCAAGGAGTTTGTCAAATATCTCGACGAGACACGCGGTACACCGATCATCGAGTCAATCATATATCTCGACACGGAGAAGAACGGTGTTCCCGTAGAGGTTGCCATGCAGTACAACGACTCGTTCTCCGAAAACGTACATTCGTATGTCAACAACATCAATACGATAGAGGGAGGTACACACCTTACGGGTTTCCGCCGCGCACTGACCAGAACACTGAAGAAATACGCCGACGACTCGGGCATGCTCACCAAACTGAAGTTCGACATCAATGGCGACGACTTCCGCGAGGGTCTTACGGCCGTAATTTCGGTGAAGGTTGCAGAGCCACAGTTCGAGGGACAGACCAAGACCAAACTCGGCAACGACGAAGTGGCCCTGGCCGTGGATCAGGCTGTTTCCCAGGCTCTCGGACACTACCTCGAAGAGAACCCCAAGGACGCACGCGCTATTGTACAGAAGGTGATACTTGCCGCCACGGCACGTCACGCCGCACGCCACGCTCGTGAGGCCGTACAGCGCAAGACGGTGCTTTCGGGTGCAGGTCTTCCGGGCAAACTGGCTGACTGCTCGAGCCGCGACCGTTCCATTGCCGAGATATTCTTCGTCGAGGGAGACTCCGCAGGCGGTACGGCCAAACAGGGCCGCGACCGTAACTTCCAGGCCATAATGCCGCTCCGCGGTAAGATCCTGAACATTGAGAAGGCTCAGGAGCACCGTATATGGGAAAACGAGGAGATCAAGAACATGTTCATCGCCCTTGGCGTGACAATCGGCACCGAGGAGGACAGCAAGGCGCTGAATCTTGAGAAACTGCGTTACGACAAGATCATAATCATGACCGATGCCGATGTCGACGGCAGCCACATTGCAACGCTGATGCTGACATTCTTCTTCCGCAAGATGAAGGAACTCATCGAAAACGGGCATGTCTATATCGCTACCCCTCCGCTTTTCCTTGTCAAGAAGGGCAAGCAGGAGCGCTACTGCTGGACCGAAAAGGAACGTGACCAGATCACCGAGGAGTTCGGCAAGGGTACCCATGTACAGCGCTACAAAGGTCTCGGTGAGATGAACGCACACCAGCTGTGGGAAACCACGATGAACCCCGACACGCGTATCCTGCGCCAGGTGACCATCGAAAATGCAGCTGAAGCAGACCGCATATTCTCGATGCTCATGGGCGATGATGTTCCGCCCCGCCGCGAATTCATCGAGAAGAACGCCCACTACGCAAACATCGACGCATAAGAGAGACTGAATGGGGATTGTATCTTCGGATATGATCCCCTTTTTCATATAATCGGCAAAACACCCTAAAATTCACTGATATGGACGTAACTGTCATAGGTGTCGCAGGAGGCACCGGCTCCGGAAAAAGCACTTTGGTCAAACGCTTGCAGGAGGCTTTCAAGGGAGATGACGTGGCAACGATATGCCATGACTTCTACTACAAGGCCCACCCCGAACTGACCTACGAAGAACGCACCAAACTCAATTACGACCACCCGCAGGCTTTCGATACGGACATGATGGTCGAGCATATACGTACGCTCAAGAACAACGTCCCGATCGAGCACCCGGTATATTCGTTCGTCGAGCACGACCGTATGCCTGAAACCGTTCTGGTGAAGCCTTCGAAAGTGATCATCATCGACGGCATACTGATATTCGAGAACAAGGAGCTGCGCGACCTTATGGATATCAAGGTTTTTGTCGACACCGATGCCGACATACGTCTTGCACGGCGAATAATGCGTGACGTGCGCGACCGCGGCCGTTCGATGGAATCGGTCATAACCCAGTATACGACAACCGTGAAGCCGATGCACGAGGAGTTTGTCGAACCTTCGAAGAAATACGCCGACGTAATCATACCCGAAGGCGGATTCAATTCGGTAGCCGTAGCGATGCTTATCCAGAACATACGGTCACTCATAGAGGACAAATAAACATCGCATGAAACAAAAAGCGCCCTGTTCCGTTGGAGCAGGGCGCTTTTACTTGCACGCAACAGGATACGCCACTACAATCCCGTGATCTTCTTGATCTCGTTCAACTTGTTCAGGGCCTCAAGCGGGGTCAGCGAGTTGACGTCAATGTCGCGTATCTGGTCACGTATCTGGACGAGAACGGGATCGTCAAGCTGGAACATCGACAATTGTACCGAGGCAGGTGAAGCGCTTTCAACCGTCTCCTTGATCGACGGACGCTTGTTGCGGTTCTTCGGGCTTTTGCTCGGGACAATCTCATTGGTTCCGTAAACGAGCTCGAGATTCTTCAATATCTCGTCTGCACGGGACACAACCGACTGCGGCATACCGGCCATACGGGCCACATGGATACCGAAAGAGTGCTCCGTCCCGCCGCGTTCGAGCTTTCGCAGGAAAACGATGGTGTTGTTCACCTCCTTGACCGAAACGTGATAGTTCTTGACGCGCGGGCACATCTGCTCCATTTCGTTGAGTTCATGATAATGGGTAGCAAAGAGCGTCTTGGCATGCGCCGTCGGGTGATTATGGAGATACTCGACCATGGCCCACGCGATTGAAATACCGTCATAGGTACTCGTTCCGCGCCCTATTTCGTCAAGCAGCACGATGCTGCGGTCCGATATATTATTGAGAATAGAGGCCGATTCGAGCATCTCGACCATGAACGTCGACTCACCCTGCGAGATGTTGTCCGAGGCTCCTACCCTGGTGAATATCTTGTCGACGTAACCGATATTGGCCGATTTGGCAGGCACAAACGACCCGATCTGCGCCATGAGTATTATCAGTGCCGTCTGACGCAGCAAAGCAGACTTACCCGACATGTTTGGACCGGTAATCATCATTATCTGCTGCTGTTCGTCGTCCAGCATCACGTCATTGGGAATGTATTCCTCACCCACAGGCATAAGTGTCTCGATAACAGGGTGACGGCCCTGCTTGATATCGATACGTTTCGACGTATCTATTACGGGCCGCACATAATTACGCTCGACGGCCATGACGGCAAACGAATGCAGACAGTCGATATGGGCCACGGCATGCGCGTCGGCCTGCAGTTCACGCAGATATTCCGACACGAATGAAATTATCTCATTGTATATCTGCTGTTCGAGAGCAAGTATACGGTCTTCGGCTCCGAGAATCTTCTCCTCATACTCCTTGAGTTCATCGGTAATATAACGTTCGGCACCGGTAAGGGTCTGCTTGCGCACCCATTCGGGCGGCACCTTCTCCTTATGCGTATTGCGGACTTCGATATAATATCCGAATATGTTGTTGTAACCGATCTTCAACGAGGGGATACCCGTCACCTCGGACTCACGCTGAAGGATCTTGTCAAGCACGCTCTTGCCGTTGCGTGCAATGCGACGCAGGTCGTCAAGTTCGGCGTTCACTCCGTCGGCTATGATTCCGCCCTTCTGGATCTGGTTGTTGGCCGGATCGGGGTATATTTCGCGTTCGAGCCTTTCGCGCACACACTCCAGAACATCGATACGCGACGCCAGGTTGTGCATGACATCACTATCGGTGGATTCGAGAAGTGCCTTCAGCGTACCGACCGACGCAAGTGAGTTCTTGAGCTGCACAAGTTCGCGCTGAGTAACACGGAGCGAAGCGATGCGCGAAGCTATGCGTTCGAGGTCACCGATACAGGAGACGCAATCGGCAACGGCTTCGGCAAAGTCACGGTCGCCGACAAAATGCTCCACCACATCGAGACGTGCGTTTATACGGTTGACGTCCTTGATGGGCATGGCAATCCATCGTTTGAGAAGGCGTCCGCCCATCGGCGTAAGTGTGCGGTCGATGACATCGGCGAAACTGCCTTTCGAATTGTTGCCGTTGGACGAGAAGAGTTCAAGGTTGCGTATGGTGAACTTGTCGATCCACACATAGTCGTCCTGATCGATACGGGAAATCGATGATATGTGGGCTATGTCACGGTGTTCGGTAAACTCAAGGTAATAAAGTATGGCGCCGGCCGCGGCAATGCCGTTACGCATATGTTCGACACCGAAACCCTTGAGATTCTGCGTACCGAATTGCTTGCACAACTTGTCGCGGTTGATGTCGTATGAAAAGACCCATTCGTCGAGCTTGTAGGTGTAGAGTTTGTTGCCGAAGGCAGAAGCAAAACGCTCTTCGCAGCCGCGTTGATATATGACCTCCTTGGGAGAGAGATTAGACATCAGTTTGTCGACATACTGGTCACTGCCCTCGGCCGCATAGAACTCTCCGGTAGAGATATCGAGAAAAGCCACGCCCGTACTCTCCTTTCCGAAATATACGGAAGCAAGATATGTGTTCTCCTTGATCGGCAGAATGGTATTGTCACCCAATACTACACCCGGAGTAACCAACTCTATGACGCCGCGCTTGACAAGTCCCTTTACAAGTTTCGGATCTTCGAGCTGCTCGCATATGGCCACACGCTCGCCGGCCCTTACAAGTTTGGGCAGATACGTATCGATTGCATGGAACGGGAATCCGGCAAGTTCGACATAAGATGCAGCGCCGTTTGCACGGCGCGTAAGGGTGATACCCAATATCCCGCTCGCCTTGATTGCGTCCTCGCCGAAGGTCTCGTAAAAGTCGCCTACGCGAAACAGCAGTATAGCATCGGGATGAACAGCCTTGATCGAGTAGTACTGCTTCATCAAGGGTGTCTCGACATATTTCTTGTTCTCCGTTTTCTTGTTATCAGTGGCCACTTGACATCATTTTAGCGTAGACAAAAATACAAAATAAAGATCAAACCGGACATTCACAAGTCAAAAAAATCTTTCTTCGAAATTCACGAGATACAGTTTCTCCGTAGCACGGGTAAGTGCCGTGTAGAGCCATCTCAGCATATCCCTGGACATTGGTTCGTCACCGAATATGCAACGGTCTACAAAAACGGCTTTCCATTGTCCGCCCTGGGCCTTGTGACATGTCACGGCGTATGCAAACTTCACCTGCAGTGCATTGAAATGCGGGTTTTCGCGGATCATCTCGAAACGCTTGAGTTTGCTCTTTATGTCGAGGTAGTCCTTTTCCACCTCGTAGAACAGGCGGCTGCTCTCGTCACGGGTCAGCGACGGCGACTCCGACGAGATCGTATCGAGCAGAATCTTGCACTCGATCTCGGTATCGTCGTAATCGGGAAATGACAGCACCGCCTCGGCAAACCGGAACCCGTACAACTCCTCGAAACGCCTGATACGTTTCAGCCGGGCAATGTCGCCGTTGGCGATGAAGTTCATCGGGCAATCCTCCAGCCGCTCGGTAAAATGGTAATTGTTCTTTACGACCATAAGCATGTCACCGCTCTCGATCTCCTCCTCGGCGCACAGCACATGGCGGCGGATACCTTCATTATATCGGTTAGCCCGCTTGTTGGAACGTGTTATGACGATGGTTTCGTCACGACCGTACCGGTCATAGCAATCCTGCAGTTTCTCGGAGAACTCACCGCCCTCGACCGTCTCGATATCCGGGAAATCCATCTCGAAATGCGGGATTTCGTATATACCGTTTTCAAGCATGCAGCGGAGCATCGTGGCGTTGAACAATATACCCGAATCGCCGTGCTGGCGGACCACATCGTCCATTGAGGCATATTCGACGTGCCCGAACACCGAGAGCTCGGCAGGATCGAGCGCCGGGCTGAAATCGGCCCCCACTGGAGGCAGCTGGGCATTGTCCCCGACCAATATCAACCGGCAGT
>DXGW01000054.1 GCA_019113665.1 Candidatus Alistipes excrementipullorum | reverse complement strand
TTTTCGTTACGCAACCTTGAGCGTAACTCCCTGTTTGGATTTTCCCACCACGACCGTATTCCCGCGGTGGAGTTTTCCCTCGATTATGAGGGTCGTGAGAGGTTCTTCCACTTCTTCGAGAAGCGTCCGCTTGAGCGAACGCACCCCATATCGTGGCTCGTATCCCATGCCGGCCAGCGTGCGTTTGGCCCCGTCGGTGATACGTATCCGGTATCCGAGTTTCCCGGCCCGGGTGAACAGATCCTTGAGCTCGATGTCTATTATCCGCTCGACATCGGCCGTTTCGAGCGTGCGGAACATGATGATGTCGTCGATGCGGTTGAGGAACTCGGGAGCGAATGTCCGTTCGAGAGCCTTGCGGTATTCGCCCGCAGATGCCGTAGTCTCGGCCGAACTCCTCGACATCGTGGCGTACCCGACCTGCGACGAACGCATTGCCGCCTCGCGCGAGCCGACGTTCGATGTCATGATGATTATCGTATTGCGGAAGTCGACCTTGCGGCCCGAACCGTCTGTCAGGTGACCTTCGTCGAATATCTGCAGCAGGGCGTTGAACACGTCGCCATGGGCCTTCTCGATCTCGTCGAAGAGTACGACGGCATACGGCTGTCGCCGTACCGCCTCGGTCAGCTGGCCGCCCTCGCCGTAGCCGACATATCCCGGCGGCGACCCGATCAGCCGGGCCACATTGTGTTTCTCGCCGTATTCCGACATGTCGATGCGTATCAGCCCGCGGCGCTCGTCGAAAAGCCATTTCGACAGCTCCTTGGCGAGCAGTGTCTTGCCTACGCCAGTGGGACCGACGAACATGAAGACCCCAATGGGCCGGTGTTCGTCCTTCAGCCCTGCCCGTGATCTCTGTATCGATCGCGATATGCGCTCGACGGCATCGTTCTGCCCGATGACGCGTGCCGAGAGTTGTTGCCGCAACATTCTTAGCCGTTCGAGTTCGCTGCCGGCTACGCGGTCCGCGGGAATGCCTGTCATCGACGTGATTACAGCCGCTATGTCGTCGGCCTTGATCTGTACGGGATTCGATTCGAGCGAGCGTCTCCACTCTGCACGGCTCTCGCCGATCTTCGACTTCAGTGCTATCTCGCGCAGCCGTGCTGCCGCAGCTTTTTCATATATCAGTGCCGCCACAGCCTCCTTGCGTTCACGCTTTGTCTGTGAGAGCGAGTGCTCGAGTTCGCGAATCTGCATTGGCTCGCGCGCCGAACCCATGTGGGCCCGCGAGCCGGCCTCGTCAAGCACGTCGATCGCCTTGTCGGGGAAATGGCGGTCCGTGATGTAGCGTTCAGTCAGGTCGACGCATGCCTGCAATGCCTCCTCCGTGTATCTCACCTTGTGGTGGCGTTCGTAGTTGGGTGCTATGTTGTGCAGTATCCGCAGAGTCTCCTCGCGCGTCGTCGGTTCGATGATGACCTTCTGGAACCGGCGTTCGAGGGCCGAGTCGCGTTCGATGTTCTCGCGGTATTCGTCGAGCGTGGTGGCACCGATGGTCTGCAGTTCGCCGCGTGCGAGTGCCGGTTTGAGTATGTTGGCCGTGTCGAGACTCCCCTGTGTCGAACCGGCCCCGACGATGGTGTGTATCTCGTCTATGAATATTATCGTGTTGCGCGACTTGCGAATTTCGTCGAGAAGCTGCTGCATGCGCTCCTCGAATTCGCCGCGGAACTTGGTGCCGGCAACGAGCGACGACACGTCGAGCGAAAAGATCGTCTTGTTGCTGATGGTGTACGGCACGTCGCCCGAGGCTATCCTCAAGGCAAGACCCTCGACTACGGCACTCTTCCCGACACCGGCTTCGCCTATGAGTATCGGGTTGTTTTTCTTGCGGCGCGAGAGGATCTGTATCACCCGCTCGATTTCACGCTCGCGGCCGGTTACGGGGTCGATCTTCCCTTCGCGTGCAAGGCGCGTGAGGTCGACTCCGAATTTCGCGAGCATCGGAGCAACTCCCGCCCCGGAGGGCTGTTCGTTGTCACAGTCGAGCATTCGCGCTTCGGGTTCGTCGGCCTTGCTGCCGCCGCCGAGAAAACGGTCTATGTCCTCGCGCAGCATGTCGGGCGTTATGTGGTACATCTCCATGACGCGTGACGATGCGGTGCGCGGGTCCGAAATTATGTTGAGTACGGCGTGTGATGTCGATACGTTGTGTATGTCGCGGTTGGCGCTGCGCAGCTCCTCGGCGAACAGCCTGAAAAACTCCTCGGGCGAACTCTTTTCGCCGTCGGCTGCGTTTGCTTCGCGCTCGATGCGGAGGGCTATCTGGTAGAGTTCCCAATCCTTGAGGCGCGATGAGAGTATCTGGTAGGCCATCGTCCCTTCGGAGCGCAATATCTCGAGCATGAGATAGTCCTTGAGCGAATGGTCTATTCCGGCCTTTGCCGTGTCGAAAGCGGTGCGGGCCATGATGCTTTCGAGCGTCTTTGAAATCTTGGTCTGCATGGTCTTTCAAATTTGTGTTTTCGCCCTAATAACGGCGCAAACGTTTGCTATATTATGTTAAATGAAATGCAGGCCGGAGACCATGGCGCTATAGTGCTGATTTCAAGCGCATGAAGATGTTGTATTTTTGCACAAAAAAATTATACCCGGCCTGCAGGTCGGATATATATCCATGTCGAAATGTTCTATTTGGGCTATGTCGCGAGACGGGTTCTCCGGGGCGGCAGACGTGTGTCCGGTGTGTCGGGCCCGATCTAACGTCTTGGGAACTCCCAAATCTCCATGTTGCGTATCTCCTCGCTGTCGATCTCGAAACGTACGGCCGTACGCAGCTTGTGCGCTCCGTATTCCCCTGCAGCTCCGGGGTTGATGTGCAGCAAGTTGTAGACCGGGTCGTATATGATCTTCAGAATATGCGAGTGCCCGGCGATGAAGAGCTTGGGACGCATGGCCTGTATCCGGGCCACGGCTTTGGGCTGGTAGTGGCGAGGATAGCCCCCTATATGTGTCATCAGAACGCTCGTGCGTTCACACTCGAAAGCCGCGAACTCTCCGTAGACACGGCGTATTATCCCGCCGTCGATATTGCCGTACACGGCCTTCAGCGGTTTGAAAGCCGCTATCTCGTCGGCAAGTTCGAGCGATCCGATGTCGCCTGCGTGCCATATCTCGTCGACATTCCCGAGAAATTTGCGCAAAGGCTCGTCGAAAGTCCCGTGTGTATCCGATATTACACCTATCCGTTTCATGTTTCAGCTCCTTCACGTTTGGTCACGGTCTCCTGCGCGGATTACTCCCCGTAGTTGGAGCCGAGATAGTCGAATATCGAGAAACTTGTCGGGCGCACCTCGCGGTCGAGGTTCTCGACATGTATTTCGGTTATGAGATTCTGACGCCCCATGACGTAGTTGTCGAGAAATTCGCCTATCTGTTCGAGGTTGTCGGTCATCGGGGTTTCGGCCAGCGAATGGTCCTCGTATTCCACCGAGTAGAAACAGTAGGGGCTGCGCATCTCCCGCAACTGTGAGGCTATGAGCCCCGACCCGTAGAAGCCGATGCCGAACAGGCGTGCCTTGTCGTAGGGAACGTTCTTGTCGGATGTGCCGTGGAAGAACATTATCGGAGCCGGGGAGGTGTGCCATTCGGGTTTGCCGCTCGTCGAGAATATGGCTCCGGCAAACGATATGATGCCGGCATAGTTGAATCCGTCGGGCAGGACACGCGTGGCCGGATCATTGTTGCAGATGCCGTTTTCGGCCTGCAATACGGTGATTGCCCCGGCACTCGATCCGCTTGCCACGATATGGTCGGTGTCTATTTCCCACTCTTCGGCACGCCCGATGATGAATTTAGTCGCATCGTACAGATCCTCGACAGCCATGTTGACCGTCGTCTTGAACTGCGATATGGCATTGAATACGCCCGGGTCGGTAACTCCCTTCATTCCCAGACGGTAGTCTATGGCGACGACGTCATAGCCTTCGCGTACCAGATAGTCGTAATATTGCAGGTATTTGGCCGCATCTCGGAGCCCGGTCGAGAATCCGCCGCCGAATACGAATATCACGCAGGGGCGTTTGCCCATTAGTTCAGGTGAGGTGTAGCGGTCGAGGTAGAGCTCCTGCCCGTCCTTTATTGCGAAGAGATGCGTGCTTTTGCGTATCTCCTGTGCCGTGGCCGTGAACAGTACGGTCAGCGCGGCAAATAACAGTGCCACTCTTTTCATGTCTATCTTTTTTTGTCGCCCCACAGGTGCTCCAGCCGTTCGGCCATCTTGGCTTCGGCTGCATTGCTGCGGTCGGGTTTGTAAAATCTGCGGCCCTTGAGCGAGTCGGGCATGAACTCCTGCTCGACGAAATGCTCCTTGAAGTCGTGGGCGTATTTGTAATCCTTGCCGTAGCCGGCCTGCTTCATCAGTTTTGTCGGAGCGTTGCGGAGGTGCAACGGTATCGGCCGGTTCGTGGTGTCGTGCTCGACGAACGAGAGCGCCTCGTTTATGGCCATATAGGCCGAATTGCTCTTGGCGCTTGTGGCAAGGTATATCGTGGTCTCGGCCAGCGTTATGCGTGCCTCTGGCATGCCGATCTTGTGCACGGTGTCGAAACATGCGTTGGCAAGCAGCAGCGCGTTGGGGTTGGCCAGGCCGATGTCCTCCGATGCCAGGATCACAAGCCTGCGTGCTATGAAGCGCGGCTCCTCGCCTCCGGCCAACATTCGTGCCAGATAGTATATCGCCGCGTCGGGGTCGCTGCCGCGGACGCTTTTGATGAATGCCGAGATGACGTCGTAATGCTGTTCGCCGTTCTTGTCGTAGAGGGCGATGTTCTGCTGCAGGCAATCCGTGACGAACTTGTCGGTTATGACGATGTCGCCGTCGGACGCCCCGACGAGAATGTCGAGGATATTGAGCAGTTTGCGGGCATCGCCTCCCGAGAACTTGAACAGCGCGGCCGTCTCCTCGACCTTGATGTTGCGTTTGGACAGCACCTCGTCGACAGTCAATGCCCGGTCGAGCAGTTTCTGCAGGTCGCCGTCGTCCATCGGGTTGAGGATATAGACCTGGCAGCGGCTCAAAAGCGGCGATATGACCTCGAACGACGGGTTCTCGGTCGTGGCGCCGATCAGCGTCACGATCCCCTGCTCGACGGCTCCGAGAAGCGAATCCTGCTGGCTCTTGTTGAAGCGGTGGATCTCGTCGATGAAGAGGAATGGCGGCTTCTGGTTGAAGAGGTGCTGGCGTTTGGCCGTCTCGATCACCTCGCGCACCTCCTTGACTCCCGACGTTACGGCCGAAAGGGTATAGAACGGCCGTTCGAGGGTCGATGATACGAGCTTCGCGAGCGTCGTCTTGCCGACGCCCGGCGGGCCCCACAATATGAATGACGGGACATTTCCTGTCTCGAAGAACTTGCGGAAAACGCCCTCCTTACCCACAAGGTGTTCCTGCCCGATGTATTCATCGAGTGTATGCGGACGCAATCTTTCGGCCAAAGGTGCAGGCATGGTACAATATAAATTTATGCAAATATAGTGAAAGGTGAGCGCAGAGACAAACCGAAAACGAAGTTTTCAATGTTTGGCTATGCCGAACCGCATCCTATATTCTGTAAATATACGAAAAGGTGAGCGCAGTGACAAGCGGAAAAAGCGCTTGTGGCTGCGAGCGTGTGTAAAATGTACTCTATGAAACATTCTCATGTCGTTTTGTGATGACGACAAAGGGCAATCCCTGTTGAGAGGAATTGCCCTTCGAGAAAGATTGCCTGTATGTTATTCTACCGGCTTCAGGTCGAGGTACAGCTCGTCCAACTGTGCCTTGTCGATGGCCGACGGGGCATCGAGCATCACGTCGCGGCCGGCGTTGTTCTTCGGGAAGGCGATGTAGTCGCGTATCGAATCGGCACCGCCGAAGAGCGAGCACATGCGGTCGAACCCGAATGCCAGACCTCCGTGAGGGGGTGCTCCGAACTTGAAGGCGTTGATCAGGAAGCCGAACTGCTCCTCGGCCTTCTCGGGAGTGAAACCGAGCACCTTGAATATGAGCGCCTGCAGTTTCGGGTCGTGGATACGGATCGAGCCGCCACCGACTTCCGTGCCGTTGCAAACGAAGTCGTAAGCGTTTGCGCGCACACGTCCCGGATCGCTTTCGAGGAACTCCACGTCCTCGGGTTTGGGCGAGGTGAAGGGGTGGTGCATGGCATAGAAACGCTGGGTCTCATCGTCCCACTCGAACATCGGGAAGTCGACAACCCACAGCGGTGCGAACTTGGCGTGGTCGCGCAGACCGAGGCGTTCGCCAATTTCCAGACGCAGGGCGCACAACTGTCCGAGTGCCTTGAACTTCGGGCCGCATATTACCAGAATGAGGTCTCCGGCCTTGGCTTCGCACTTTGCCGCTATGGCTTTCAACTCGTCGGGCGTATAGAACTTGTCGATCGAGGACTTGACGTTGCCGTCGGCATCGAGGCGTATCCATATGAGACCCTTGGCTCCTACCTGCGGGCGTTTCACGAACTCAGTCAGTTCGTCGATCTGCTTGCGGGTGTATGAGGCACAACCCTCGGCCGCGATGGCGCCGATGTATTCCGCGTCCTCGAATACCGAGAAGCCGTGGCCCTTGACCAGCGGCGTGATTTCGTGTATCTCCATGCCGAAACGCAGGTCGGGCTTGTCGCTTCCGTAACGCTCCATGGCTTCGATCCACGGCATGCGCTGCAGCGGCTCGGCTATCTCTACGTTCAGAATTTCCTTGAACATGTAGCGCATTATGCGCTCGAATACGTCGATCACGTCGTCCTGCTCGACGAATGACATCTCGCAGTCGATCTGTGTGAACTCTGGCTGACGGTCGGCGCGCAGGTCCTCGTCGCGGAAGCAGCGCACGATCTGGAAATAGCGGTCGTATCCTGCAACCATGAGCAGCTGCTTGAGGGTCTGCGGCGACTGCGGGAGCGCATAGAACTGGTTGGGGTTCATGCGGCTCGGTACGACGAAGTCGCGTGCACCCTCGGGCGTCGACTTGATGAGGTACGGAGTCTCTATTTCGAGAAATCCCTCCTTGTCGAGGAATGTGCGTACGGCATGTGCCATACGGTGGCGCAGGGCCATTGCACGCTGGAGCGGCGGGCGGCGCAGGTCGAGATAGCGGTATTTCATGCGCAGGTCGTCACCGCCGTCGGAGTGCTCCTCGATGGTGAACGGAGGGGTGACTGCGCGGTTGAGTATCCGCAGCGAAGTGGCTGCTACCTCGATGTCGCCCGTAGGCATCTTGGGGTTCTTCGATTCGCGCTCGATGACCTTGCCGGTCACCTGCAGGACGAATTCGCGGCCGAGTTCCGCCGCAACAGCCTTGGTTGCTTCGTCGGAGTGCTCCTCGACGAC
>DXGW01000053.1 GCA_019113665.1 Candidatus Alistipes excrementipullorum | reverse complement strand
GCCTGCAAGGCGCTCATGTCATCTATCTCCACGCCCACGATCCGCGCCGACGGGTTGCGCTGGGCCGCCATTATGGCCATGACGCCCGTACCCGTACCGATGTCGAGAATACGGCCGCCTGCAATGCACTCCGGAGCCCATGCACCGAGAAGTACGCCATCGGTCCCGACCTTCATGGCGCACCGCTCCTGACGGATCGCAAACTGTTTGAAGCTGAACATCGCGCCGCAGGTTACTGTTTCAAATAGCCGTCGATACCGGCGCCGAAAAGCGAAAAATCATAGCGCACCGGATCTGCCGGATCGAATTCACGCAGCGAGTCCGTAATCTCGACCGTTGCCTTCCAGTCGCTTTGGCGCCGGCGAAGCAGGCCAAGTGCACGGCCCATGTTGCCGGTATGGACGTCCAGCGGAAGATACAGCGCCGACATGGGAATGGAGGTCCATTCTCCGAAATCCACGCCCCGGTTGTCGCGTCGCACGAACCAGCGGAAATACATGTTAAGGCGTTTGCATGCAGCACCTTTGTCAATCGACGAAACGTGTTTCTCGCAATGCGGGCAATGGTCCACGGCAAAGAACTCACGCCTGAAATCCGACAGCACCTGAGCCATGGAACCGGTTGCGGCATAACGCTCCTCGACAAAACGGCCTATGCCTCCGAAACGGGTGCACATGCCGCGCACGGCCAGCACGAAATCAATGAAATCCTGACCGTTGAATGTGCGGTGCACGTAGCTCCTCAGCATTTCGAGTTCGCGCGGCGAAGCATTGCGAACGAAATCGGCCGGGGCGTTGTCCATGTACTGCATCATGCGGCGGGCACTCTTGACAATGGCCTTGCGGTTGCCCCACGCTATGGTAGAGACAAACAGGCCGGCGATCTCGCGGTCGTCACGCCCCGAAAACGAATGGGGAACACTGATCGGATCGGCCTCGATGAAATCGGGGCTGTTGTATTTGTCATGGAGCCTCTCGAGCAGGTCGCGAAGCTCCTCCTTTGAGAAGTTACAGAATACGTCCATCGCTCATCGTTATCTTACGGTCGGCCATCGCGGCCAGGCCTTCATCATGAGTAACTATGACCACAGTCTGCCCGAGTTTCTCGCGCAACGAGAAGAACAGCCTGTGGATCTCGTCACGGTTGACCGTGTCGAGGTTGCCCGAAGGCTCGTCGGCCAAAAGCACCGACGGTGAATTTATCAGGGCACGCGCTATGGCCACGCGCTGCTGCTCGCCGCCCGAAAGCTGCGACGGCTTATGCGACATGCGGTCGGCGAGTCCCATCATGTCGAGAAGCTCGCGTGCCCGCGCCTCGCTCCGCGCACGGTCACGATGGCCGATCAATGCCGGAATGCAGACATTCTCCAGAGCAGTAAACTCGGGCAACAGATGGTGGAACTGGAATACGAATCCGATATGTTCGTTGCGGAACTGCGACAATGCCCTGTCACGCAGACCGGCGACGTCGATACCGTCAATGAGCAGAGTGCCGCTGTCGGCCGCAGACAACGTCCCGAGTATCTGCAGCAGAGTGGTCTTACCGGCACCGCTCGCCCCCACTATGGCCACTACCTCACCGCGGGCCACATCGAGCGATATACCCTTGAGCACCTCAAGCGTGCCGTAGCTTTTGTGTATGTCGCGGGCTTCAATCATCATGTTTTCCTGCATTGTGCATATATTTTTCAAAAATACGGACCGTATCGACCGCCTCGCGCGTATCGTGTACGCGCAGGATCGATACCCCCTGACGCAGCATCTCCCAGCCGAGGGCAACGGTACCGGCAAGGCTTTCGGCCGGAGTTACGCCAAGCAACCTGTATATCATCGACTTGCGCGACACTCCGCCCAGCAGCGGGAAACCGAGCCTGCGCAAACGGTGCAAACCGCCGAGCAGTTCATAATTGCCGTCGAGGGTCTTGGCGAAGCCGAAACCGGGATCGAGCACAATATTCTCACGGCGCATGCCGGCTGTCAGCAACTCATCGACCTTCGCCTCGAAAAAGGCCTCGACCTCTGCGACGATATCCTCATATTCGGTCATCGTCTGCATCGTATCGGGTGTCCCGCGCATGTGCATCGCCACATACGGCACGCCATTGGCAGCTGCAACCCTTATTATGTCGGGATCGATTGTGCCGGCCGATATGTCGTTGATTATTATAAGCGGATCGGCGGCTATCGCCCGCGCCGCAACCTCCGACCTGAAGGTGTCGACCGACACGGGAATCGTCTGCGAAATGCTGCGCACGGCCCTTATGCCGGTCTCGACACGCCGCCACTCCTCGTCGGCCGCAACGTCATCGGCGCCTGGACGCGACGAGTATCCGCCGACATCTATCATGGAACAGCCGTCGGCCACAGCCCTGCGCACACGTTCCGCTATCTCCTCATAACGGGGTGTACGGCTGCCCTCGAAAAACGAATCGGGGGTGACGTTCACTATTGTCATCACCTGCGGTCTGAACAGGTCGAGGCCGTACACGCTGCTATTTTCTATGGGCTTCATCTCTGAAAATACGGTCAAACGACTCGACATCGCCGCGAAGCGCATCGAGCGATACATTCTCTATGGTATAATCGGCCAACGCACGCAGATGTTCGTCCGACATCTGGTTGGCCATGCGGTTCTCGACCTCGGCAACTGTAAGTCCGCTGCGACGGCATGTGCGCTCTATCCGCAACTCTCGCGGAGCAACGACGGCCAGCGTCAGGTCCACTTCATGCTCGAACCCGGCCTCGAACAATATTGCGCTCTCAAGCATCACATACTCTTCGCCGGCATGCTCCACGCACCAGCGCCTGAAATCGGCCTTCACTGCAGGGTGTACTATGGAATTGAGCGTTGCCAGACGCTCCGCATCGGCAAAAACAACCGAGGCAAGATATGCCCTGTCGAGCCCTTCGGCGTTAAAACTGCGTGCACCGAAAGCACCGATTATACGGGCCCGGACCTCGGGATCACTCGACATCAATGCCTTGGCATGCGAGTCGGTATCGTAGACGGCAACTCCTCTCTCGGCAAATATGCGACAGACCGTCGTCTTGCCGCTGCCAATGCCGCCGGTTACTCCAACACGGATCATTTTTTCGCTGTTTTGGGGTTGCGGATCAACGGCACCTCTCCGAGCGACACGATCTTTATGTCGCTTACACGCACCGATATGGCATCTTTCAACGACTTGGAGTCGATCGACAGCATCTCCTCGCCTCCCTCCTCCTCGGGCGGCACGACCGTCGTTACCAGTTCATCTACAGGTATGCGTATGCGGTTGCCGATCTGTATCTTGTAGCTGAAGAGGTTGGTTCCCTTGCCTTCGATTACGCACGGGACCTCGATGCGTTCACCGCTTATGTTCAGCTTTACGTCGTAATCGGTCGTATAGTTATAGTTCAGTTTGGTTATGTACCACAATATGAACGACGCCACGAACAGTGCTATGAACACAGGCGATACGTAACGCCGCAACCATGCGAGAAATCTTTTCATCGGACAATCCTATTTACAAACATGCGGACAGCCGCAACCCCGGAAAAGAAATACCGGCAACGGTTATCCCAGCACAAAGATAACAATTGATTCTTTCATTGGAAAGGCAAAGGCCACACAAATTATCGCCTACAGGATCTT
>DXGW01000052.1 GCA_019113665.1 Candidatus Alistipes excrementipullorum | reverse complement strand
CATTACGGGTCATACCCAGGCATCGTACCTGCCGTCGTCGTCATACTCGTCGTCGCATTCAAACGGTTCGTCGAAACTTACGAGCCTGAGTCCGAGTACGGCCTGCTTCTCCTCGGTGCCTATGGTTATCTCTATTTCGGGACTTTCGTCGAGGTGCAGCCTGAATGTCTGGCCGAACTCCTCTTCGCCTTCATAGTAGGCCCGGAACTCGAATTCGAGTTCCGTACTCTCCGCCACGACTATCTCGGGGAACGATATCGCATCGCGGTTGAACCGGCGTTCTCGCATGATGTTGTATCCCGGTTCCAGCTCCCCCTTGTCATACATTATCCTTACGTAAGCCACACGCTGCGGGTCGGTGGAGATGGTCAGCTGCAGCGTATCCCAGTAGTGCCGTGCCATGTCCGTGGTCATTCGTCGGTTATTTCGAACGTGTACCGCCAGTTGTGCCTGCCGTCGAGCGTATATGTGCCCGTACGGTACGGGTCACCTTCGGTGACAATGTATGTCTGGCCCTTGGTAGCAATTACAACTCCGTCAGGGGTTATCCGTTCGAGTTTGAGATTGCCGTCCAGCCATTCGATATCGCTTTGCGGGAATATCCTGTCTCCGACGGTTGCACCGTCAAGTTCGATGACGGCATGTTCGTCGTTGGAGCTGACCTTGCCGGTCACTTCGCATTCGTTGCTGCGGGAATAGGTGACTTTGAGTTTTCGTGTCATGCGTGCAGTTATGTAGGGTTAAGGTTAAGGGAACAGAACCGCAGTGAGTCCGGTTCCCGGCAGCCGCGCGGAACTGTTTTCGCCACAATATAACAATTAATTTCAATAAATAGAGCACTATAGGCAAAATTTATGAAATGAGGGCTGTGCATATTTGCGGCAAAATGGCCTCCGAATTGTCCGGAGGCCATTTTGTGTGTAGCCGAAATAATATTAGTGCGGATATAACGGATTGCCAGTTTCGTCTACCGTGACCCAGTCCGTGACGCCTACCGACGGGAACGTAACCGTGTTGGCATCGATGACGGCCTGGTAGAGATACGAATTGCCGGCCTGCAGTCCGCCGTCGGGTACAGGTACGTCCACGGAATACTGGTGCGGCGTGGGGTCGTAATTGAGATTGATCGACAGGGTCAATGTCATGGGCGATGATGTTTGCAGTGGCAGCATCGTGTATTGTGCCGTCAATCCGTTTACACCCATTGATACGGGGGTAGTGCCGTATTCGGTTGCAGGGGTTATGACTCCTGTCGTGAGGTCCATTGTGGCACCTGTTTGTGGAGGTGTGATGGTCGCCGAAACAATCTGTTGCAACACTATGCCCGTGCCGGCTGTCAGTTCTATGACTATCTGTGCGCATGAATGGTTGAAAACGATGGGAACGGTAACCTGCGAGCTGTTTATCTCGTAATTGGCACACCCCCACCACAGGTAGTCGACCCCGTTCTGAAGGACGCTGGATACACCGTTGGAGAAGACCGGCGGCCTGTTCGACGAGTTGGTTGACACGGCATAAAAGTCGAAGAGTCCGTTGCTGAGATACATTTTGTAGTTGGAGACGCCCGAAAGCATGCCGGCCTGCTGTGCCACATAATTCCCCCGGGCCATAGGGGCTGTGCTCGATGCGTTGTCGGTACCGCCGTGGAAGGCATATATCGTTACGAGTGTATTGGCGGCTATCGGGGACATCGAACGAGTCATGTTGAGGCTCTCAAGCGTAGCATGGAACCCGACAAGATTGGAGCCGCCGGTATCCGTATCGCCTGAATTGTCGCTGTCGTTGCTCCCGGAAGAGCCGTTTGAAGATTCGACGCTTTCGATGATGATCGAAGTCTTCGAACAGCCGCAGAGAAGCGTGCATGCAGCCGTCACGATCGTGAAAATAATGGGTAGAATGGTCGATTTCATAGGATTTGTTCTTTTCGGTTTTTGCCGAAAGGAGCAAATTCTGTGCCGCGGAGTAAAAAATTAAGGCTGATACCTGGAAACGGTATCAGCCTGTTGTGCATGGTTTCGCAGCCGTTATCGTTCGCGGCTGTTGCCAGGGTAGAATTTCACCAGTACTACACCGTGCGGTGCAACCTTTGCCGCGAATTTGTCACTGGTTTTCGTCAGGTCTTTTTGTCTCCACAGGTCCCGTACGGTCTGTTCGCCGCGCAATCCGAGTTGTTGCAGTGTAACTTCCATGTCCGTCTCCTGTTCGCCGCGGTTGAACAGTCCGACGGCCATCGATCCGTCTTCGAGGTGCTTGACATAGATTACCAGGTCGCCGTTTTCCCATATCGGCCTGGCCTGCAGTCCGAGAGGGTCCTGATTGATGTCGTTTACCTCATCGTTCGTGAGCAGGCTCAATGTGAAATCGTCCATCTGTGCCATGTCGCACCCTATGAGCATGGGCGACGCCAGCAGCGACCATAACGAAATGTGGGTGTACTGTTCGTCGGCCGTGAGTTTCGTATAGTGCAGCGGTTCGCCCCAGGCGCCACCGACCTGCCCGACAACCAGCATGTCGGCATCGGGCCAGTTGCCCGGGCGTTTGAACGCAGCCCACTTGTCCTGCAGGGACCATATGTGTCTGATGCTTGCCCACGTGTCGCGAATGTCGCCAGTTGTACGCCAGCAGTTGGCATAACGGGCCCATACCGGGGCATCGGCGTACGGCGAGTCGGCCGACAGGCTCAATACGATGTCCCGGTCGATTTTGCGCAGGGCGTCGTGCATCTCCTTTGCATGATAACAGGTGTTGGGATACCAGTCGTACTTTAGGTAGTCGACACCCCATTCGGCCCACTGGCGCACGTCGGCCTCGACAAACGAGTACTCCCCGTGGTGGTAGTTGGTGTACCTATTTATTTTCCCCTCCGGATCTGAAATGAAATAGTTTTCGTCATGCTTGCCGGCCTCGATCCAGCCGTATGTGCCTTCGGGGGTTTCGGCATAGCAGCCGATATGTCCGGCGTACGTTCCTATCCACGGAGTCGAATAGATGCCTAACTTGAGACCGAGGGCATGTATGTCGTCGGCCATGGCCTTCATGTCGGGAAATTTCATATTGGGCTGTATGGCGCCGTTCCTGCCGCGCTTGCCCTGCCATGCATCGTCTATGTTTATGTATGTCCAGCCGTGGTTTATCAATCCCGATTCGACCATTGCCCTTGCGGCCTCGACCACCTTGTCCTGACTGACATTCGGCCCCCAGCAGTTCCAGCTGTTCCAGCCCATTGGGGGCGTGAGGGCTATGCGGTCGCCGACGACGATACGCAGATCGCGTTCATTGCTGCCGAGGGCATTCGTGGCTGTCAGCCGCACGGTGTATTCACCCTCTTTTTTTATGCGGCCGGTGATGCGGCCTGTTTCAGGGTCGAGTTTCAAACCTTTCGGAAGGCCTTCGGCTTCGAACTTCATCGGGCGCTTTCCCGTAGCGGCTACCGTGAACATGAATTCCGATCCGGGACGTACACCGAACACGCGTGCCCCGTTTATGCGCGGCGTATCCGCGGGTTTCGGCGTAAGTATGTATTGCGACATGTCGGGTTGTGCCGTTTGCGTGTAACCTTCGATTGCCGTAATACAAAAAAGTGCGGCGGCGAGTCCTGCCAGAGTTGTGACCTTGAAGTTCTTCATAATAGATGCGTTTTGGCATGTGGTTGTAAACAAAGATACCCAATAGGTCACATTGCCGCAAGGCAAAAGGTAAAAAATGAACCCGATTGTCCCGGATATGTACGATTATGATAAAATTATGTCCGGAGCGGGCCGTCAATGTCTCCACGCAACTTCGATATTCGTCCGCGATTGGAGATTCGCCATACCTTAAACGAGCTATTGCACGTTGTAGTGCTATTTTCTTGGCGGGGTCCAGGCTCCCGAGCAGGTACATACGTATGCGGCCGTGTCAACGGCGATGCGGTGTGCCTCGGCAATGCTTTTGCCTGCGAGCAGCGCTCCCGTGAGGGCTCCGGAGAACGAGTCGCCTGCACCTACGGAATCAATGACATTGACTTTGGGTGTGGGCAGTGTCGAAACACCTTCAAGCGTATATATCGAACTGAAGACGCTGCCTCCGGTAAGTACGAGCATCTTGAGGCCGAAGTTCTCGATCAGCCGGTGACATGACGCGGCTGTGCCCTCTCCTCCAAGTCCGAACATCGCCTTTACGATCTCCAGTTCCTCGTCGTTTATCTTCAGTACGTTTGCCATTTCGAGCGACCGGCGTATCATCTGTTCGGAGTAGAAGTCCATGCGCAGGTTGATGTCGAATATGCGCAGGGCGTCGTCCGGTACGGCTTCGACCAGTTTTTCGATTGTCGCACGTGATACATCATTGCGTTGTGCCAGCGTACCGAAACTGATGGCACCGGCCGAACGTGCGAGTGCGAGCGATTTTTCGGTCAGCGGTATGTAATCCCATGCCACACCCCTGCAAATGTCGTATTCTGGTGAACCGTTGTGCAGCGTGACATTGACGGTCCCTGTCGGTTTGTCAATCTTCTCGACCTGCAGGTTTATGCCGTGGGCCTCGGCTGCCGCGACGAGCTCCTCGCCGAGACCGTCCTTGCCGACGGCGCTGACAGCCCAACCTTCGGCTCCGTTCTGCGATGCGTGATATGCGAAATTCACCGGGGCTCCGCCGGCCTTCTTACCGTCGGGCAGCATGTCCCACAGGAACTCCCCGACACCTATTACAATCGGTTTTTTCATAACCTATATATTTTTATTCGTCTACGGCCGGTTCGTCGTAGAGATTGTTTTCGTCGGGCCTGTGCAGCGGTGCCCAGATTTGTGCAAAGAAGGGGCTGTGCCGGGCTTCGTCGTCGTAGTTCCATGGCGTCGGGGCACATTTCGGACACCAGTGTCCGCCGAGCAGTACCAGTGTGGGCGTGGCCTTGAAACGGTGTCCGCATCGGCACTCCCATTCGAGCGGCGTACGCATGTCTCCATGCTCCATTTGCCTGGAAAGACATTTTCCACCGCGGAATGCGGCGGCTTTGTGCATGTCGTCGATGCCGAGCTCTGACAAAGGCTTCGATTCGTCGTAACCGTGGTCGAGCACAACGGCCTCTTCCCGGCCGGAAAGACGGACATTTTCGATTCCCTCCCATGACGGGGAGTTCCGCCACTCCTCCATGGACCCGAAGAATGCGGCTACATGTTTCCGGTCGTTGTTCCGGATCCAGTTCATCGGGCCGCGCCTGCGGTCATGAGCGAGCAGGCGCATGAAGGCGCGCATGACAAAGGCCGGGACCATCGGTGTGAGCGCATAATACCAAGGCTGGTGACGACGCAATCCGGCGAGATACTCCGCAAGCGGAATGTTACGGCGGAAGTGCAGAATGTCGTCGAGTCGGTCGGAGTCGAGGTACCATTGTCCGTGGAAGTTGCGCAGCGCGAACCACTCCGCCTTGAAAACCTTGTCGGGCGGCGGGCATGACATGCACTTCATCATCGCCTTTTCGAATTCGTAGTTGGTCAGCCGGTACTGTTCACCGCTGCCTATGTTGTAGAACCTGTTCCAGAAACTTTCCGGCACATCGTCTTCACAGACGTTGGCCAGCAGAACGCCCGAATCCTCGACCGTTGCCCATTCCAAAACACCCTGGTTGGGTATGTGGAACATGATGGGGTCAACCTTCTTCATGATACCGGGGTAGAGAATGCCAGACTGGCGCAGGCTCACCCAGTATTTCAGCCCGGATTCGGCGATTATGCGCTCTGCAGTGCATTTCGACACGGCGTAATAGTCGTATATCGACGGACATATGGGGTCACCCGTACGGCCCCAGTGTACCGGAGCTCTGCGGTCGCCGGTCTGGGCAACGCTGCCTATGTAGACAACCTTTATCCTGTCGGGGTCGGGTTGTGCCTTGACGGCCCTGACGATGTTCTCGGCTGCGGTGATGTTGACCTTCAAGGTCTCGGCCGGGTAACGGTCGGCCAGCGGCGACACCATTCCTCCGACGTGGAGCACGTAGTCGGCCCCGTCGACGGCTGCCAGAACGTCCTCATAGTTGAGAAGGTCGCCCCATACTATCCTTATGTTTTCGGCCGAGGCGTATTTGGCCATCAACCGCCTGTTTTTCCATGATTTGCGTACCAGAAGCGTCAGGTCGAACCTGTCATTGCGCAACAGCAGTTCTTTCAGTCCGGCCGACCCCATGACGCCTGTGGAGCCGGTAAGCATTATTCGTTTTTTCGCCATTTACAAGATTGATTTGCGGCGGCAAATGTAGTCATATTTTTCGCCTTTTCCATCATTCCGATACGACTAATAGAACATTTTGGCGGGATTTTATCGGCAAAAATCCTCCTTTTGTGATTGAAACGTGAGAGCCGGTGGGCAATATCGGCCTGTATGTTGAAAATCGGGAAAACAGTCGGCGCCGGCTGAATGGGTCCTTACGACAGCTTGGTGTTGCTGCGTTTGTTGAAACCGAAATGGCGGCGGTATTCGTTGATGGAGTTCTGCAGGTGTTTCTCGACGGCACGGGTCGAT
>DXGW01000051.1 GCA_019113665.1 Candidatus Alistipes excrementipullorum | reverse complement strand
CATTCTCGATCGAGTCGTCGAGTACCACCAGCCCGTCGCCGTCGACCGACCACGAGATATCACCCGGAGCCTTTTCCTTACCGTTGGTGTCCTTCGTGCGCAGCTCCTTCATCTCCAGATCGACCTTCAGCGTGTGCGACGTGGCATGAAGTGTCGTCTTGTCATCCACCAGCAGGACAATGTCCTCGCCCTGGATAATCTTTTTCGTTCCAATGGATTCCGGCATAAGCGTCTGTTGTTTTGTGTTCAGATGATTCGAAAGGTAAGTGTGATGCCGTGCAGGTCGCCGTCAGCATAGTATTCCGTGGCCGAGGAGCGGAGGTAACTGCGGCGCCCCTCGAACCCGGCGCCCTCCAGCGCCGCGATGATGCGGTGTTTGAGTTGCTCGGCGGCAGCATAGCGGCCGTCACAGACTGCAACCTCAAAGGTGGTCACGTAGCCCGCAATGCCGTGCAGCGTACGGACCGGGGTCTCCTCCGGAACGGTGAAGGCCGCAAACGGTGTCGGCGTGCGGGCATCGACAGCCCCGGCCTGCACGCGCCCCTGCAACTCGGGAACGGCAGTCTCGATCAGAGCAATAAGGCGGGTCTTGAAATCGGTCATGGCGATACGGCTTTGAAGTTGCGGACGACGAACTTCTCGACGGCCGCGGCCAGGGCGTCGCCGAAGAGCGCTACGGTACGTTCCGATTCCTGCGTGTAGGCAATCTTCAGAAAAGGAACGGCACGCAGACCGCGCACGCTTCGCGTGAAGATCTTCTCGCCGCGTTCGTTCTCGAAGACGAGCAGCCGTCCCTTGCGCGAGGTTCGCGGGTCCTTCGTACCCTCGTGGATAAACTTGCCGTAATATTGGTTTACAGAACCCTTTCGCTTGGTACGCTCGAAGATCGGCTTGACGGCAACATCTACCTCCGACCTGGGCGCATTGCGGTCGCGGAAGCGTACGATGCGCAGTTGCCTGCGCAGACGGCCCGTGCGTACCGGGATGCGACCCTTTGCCGTGCGAAGCATCGGTTGTGCCGAGGTGCGCAGTGCCGTAAGCAGCATCCGCTTCTGCATGTTATTGGGCAGTTGGTCCATAATGCGTTTGGCTTCGACGTAACCGTCAACTTTCAGTGTCAGCATCGCTTTTCCTGCATTTGATGTGAAGTCGCCAGCGGCGGCCCTCGTCATGAATGGAGGTGATGTGTCGCAATATTCCATCGTCGCGGACAACCATGTCGGGACGCAGGCCAGATATCCACCGGATTGTATAGACCGCCTCGTTTTCGTGTGCGATACGGCCCGCATAGAGGTTTTCGCGACCACCGGCTTCGGTATATTGTGCGTAGCAGACGGCCACGCTCCGCAGACGTTGCGTACGATCGTTGTAGGCGTCGCGCTCCTCAACGTATTCGAGGATTTCGATTCGGTGGTCAAACATCGCCATATGGGGTTACCCGCCACGGAAGCAGGAGTTTTTCGGCCGTGAGCGGCAGTTCGGAGACTGAACGGCCGACCAAGGCATCCGATTCGTTGTCGTAGAGCGTACCCAGAATAAGCAGCACGGCGGCCCGGATGGCAGACGGAAGGCTCTCTTCGTCATAGCCGACAAGCAGAGTCGCCGAAATCTGCATGCCACCGCAGGAGGCATTGAACGAGAGACAGGCCGTGTAGTCGGCGGCATGCAGTTGCCACAGGTCGTCGGAAAGAGGTTCACGAGAGGCAGTGAGCCGCTCGACGGCCGTCGTCGGGACGGGCAGCCGGAGCGTCGGATGCTCGACGGCGGGAAGCGTTGCTTCGACTTCCACTCTCCGCTGTCGGATGAAACGTCCCGACAGGTCCTCGGCCACGGCAACGGCCATGTCGAGTTTCGCAGCAATCAGGGTATCGTCATGGGTGGCACTGCCTACCCGCAGGTGCTGCCGGGCGAGGTCCAGAGGTATCGGCGGCTCAAGTATCTCGATTATTTTCATCCGTATCGTCTTGCAGGCGGGAAACGACGGAACGGGTTCTCAAAGATAAGGCTTCGCCCGTGCCGTACGTTTCCCCGATTTGTAGAAAAACCGTCCGCCACCCTGTTACGATGACTTGTGCACCAGTTTGTGAACCGGGTGCGTTCCTGCATCGAGCAGTACGCCGTCGACGCGTGCGAAGCCGAACAGCCCGATCGAGAGGTACTCCGCGAGAAGTTCGTTGAGCCGGATGACGCGGAAAGACTTCACCATGCGTATGCGGTACTTCGACAAGTCGCCGAAGAGCACCGAGGTCTTGCCGGCACCGATGTCTTCCAGATCATCGTTCAGCACATACCCCTTGCCGAAGAGCGTCGGCGGCGTACCGTCGCGCGCACCTTCCTGCCAGATGTAGCGACCCGTCGAGTCCTTGATCTTGACCAGCGCCCAGAGCGTGTTGCGGTTGAACATGAACCGGCCGTTGCGCGCATAGGAAGAGTCGACACCCTTGACCAGTTCGATGATGTCGTCAAGCGAGATTGCCGTAGCTGCCGGTGCCGTTTTGCAGGCCGTAGCGGCACCCACGATACCCGAAGGTTTGCCTGTGCCGTTGCCCGAGGTGAGGTCTGCATTGATACCGCGACCGAACGAGTCGCTCAACAGTCCCGACAGCAGCGCTTCGAGGTCGAAGGCCGAGTCCTGCAGCAGTTCGAGTGATACGGGGACAATCGGCGTGCGGTAGGTGTAGGCCTTGAGGGTCACCGAGCCGAACGACGGTGCCGACTTGGTCGATTGCTGGTACTCGGCCACGACCGTTGCCTTCGACTCCGTGTCGTTCACCGTCGGGAGGATCAGATCGCCGCCCGAGGTCGTGGTGAGGATCGTGCCGGCCTCGAACATGCCGCCATAGGCTTTCAGTGCCACCTCGATGCTCTCGGCAAGCGTTGCCGGCACGAGAACGCCGGCAGAAAGTCCGGTGATACCGGCACGCTGCTCGAAGAGTGCACGGTTTTCCGACGATACGCCCGTGGCACCATGCTTCAGGTAGTCGCGGAATGCCGCACGGTACTCATCGGCCTGCGAATCCGAGTCGCTGCCGGTCGTTCCGCGGGCGGCGTATTGACGCTCGGCCTGCCGTCGTTCAATCTCCACGTAACGCTCCTCGGCCTCGACGGCATGGTCGGCCTTCTCGTAGTCGGCAAGCAGTTGCTGCCACCGGGCCTCCTCCTCGGAGGTCATCTCGCGCCCGTCGGTCGCCGTGCGCAATTCGTCGATCTGCGTGAAGATCGACGCGCGGCTTTCTTTGAGGGATTTCAGTTTGCTCATAGATTTTATGTTTCGTTCAAAAGCAAACTTAACCTCTCACCATCGCTCCAGAGCGAAACATTGTCGCACTCTATATCTGGAGCTCCAATACTTTCGGGAATATCGGGATAAATTGGGAGGATAGAAAGTATTTATCGGAATAAAAGGATTATCTTTGTCGTATGGAAACAAAGAACACCATATATACGGGAGCCGCGCAACAAATGAACAAGGTGGCCGACAATTCGGTCGAACTGGTTGTTACGTCGCCGCCATATCCCATGATTGAAATGTGGGATAATATTTTCGGCGCCCAAAATCCCGATACGGTTGTTGCTTTACAGGAGAATCGGGCGGATGTTGCATTCGAGCTCATGCATGCCGAGCTGGATCGGGTATGGGACGAAG
>DXGW01000050.1 GCA_019113665.1 Candidatus Alistipes excrementipullorum | reverse complement strand
TTTGTCGGCATAGTACCCGACCTCCCGGTTGACGAGATAGTCGGTCGACACGAGCGAAAGGAACTGTCGCAGGATCATGTCCTGACGCGACTGCGGACGTTTCTTGATCTCGTTGTTGGCCGAATACATGGCCGCAACCTCATAACATATCGTAAGCAGCAGGTTCTCGCATATCTCCTTATGGAACATGTGGTCGACATGGCTGCTCTTGCGGCGCAGCATCTCGCACAACTCTATAATCGTGTCGGTCTGCTCCTGCGTGATCGAGATACAGGGATTCTGCCGTATGAGAATATAGAGCATGCTGCTCGACGGGATATTTATGTTGCGCAGGAACTCGGTATTTACCGCCACCGTATATGCATGCAGGTCGTCACTCTTGCTGATCTCCTGAATGATGGTATTGGGAAAGACGGTGAGCATGTCGCCTTTCTTGATCTGAATACGGCGGTCGTTGAGTATCACCTCGGACTCCCCGCTGCGGCATATCACAAGCCCGCCGACATTGACAAGACGCGGCGAAAACTTCGTACGCAAATTTCCGTAATCCTCACTGTCCACGTCGAACAATCCGAACAACGTATTCTCGTCTTCCAGAGGATTGATAGACGACTGCTGCATCCACTTTCTGTCCATATTTTCTCTTTTTTTATCAAAAATAAATATTTTTTGGCAGAATATGTACAATTTGTCAAAAAAAACATACCATACCGAACATCATAACAGGCCGACGGGACTATAAATCCGAATTTCAGCCATCTGCAGATTTTTGTAGATAATTTGTGAATAAATTTCGTTCAATGATTTCGCCGACAACAAAAAAAGTGGCATATTTGCACTATCGGTCACAACCGATCACATATATCCTGTTCGAAGGACAGACAAACGGACCCGTTTCACTCGTTTGATCGCCGCCGCATCACCGTGCGGGCGGTTTTTCGTCGATGTAACGGCATTATTTTGTCTCCATGCAGGAACTTTACGAAGACCGAAAAACGATATAAAACACTGATAATATGACCAAAACAAACTCCGACACTCCACAACCGGTCGCGTACGACACAGCAGTGGCGGCTACCAAGGAATACTTCGGCGGAGACGAGCTTGCGGCAACCGTATGGGTCAGCAAGTACGCCCTGAAGGACTCCTTCGGCAACATATACGAGACCACTCCCGTACAGATGCACGAACGGTTGTCTTCCGAACTCGAGCGTATCGAGAAAAAATACGCAAATCCCCTCTCGAAAGAGGAGATATTCCACCTGCTCGACCACTTCCGCTACATCATTCCGCAAGGCGGCCCGATGACCGGCATAGGCAATAACTTCCAGGTGGCTTCGCTGTCCAACTGTTTCGTGATCGGACACAAGAATCCCGCAGACTCGTACGGCGGCATTTTCCGCATAGACGAGGAGCAGGTGCAGCTTATGAAGCGCCGCGGAGGCGTCGGCCACGACCTCTCGCACATACGCCCCACAGGCAGCCCGGTACTAAACTCCGCCCTGACCTCGACGGGTATCGTCCCCTTCATGGAACGTTACTCC
Organism: Candidatus Alistipes excrementipullorum; assembly: GCA_019113665.1. Taxonomy (GTDB): domain Bacteria; phylum Bacteroidota; class Bacteroidia; order Bacteroidales; family Rikenellaceae; genus Alistipes; species Alistipes excrementipullorum. Next base: position 18,558 of record DXGW01000050.1, on the reverse strand, counting down.
AACTCGACGCGCGAAGTGGCACAGGACGGCCGTCGCGGAGCCTTGATGCTCTCGCTCTCGATCAAGCACCCCGATGCCGAGCGTTTCATCGACGCGAAGGTCGACACCGGCAAGGTTACTGGCGCAAACGTCTCGATCAAGGTCGATGACGAATTCATGAGAGCCGCAATCGAAGGCAAGATGTACCGCCAGCAGTTCCCCATAAAGTCCGACAACCCCAAATACGTACAGGAGATCGACGCCAAGAAACTTTGGGACAAGATTATCCACAACGCATGGAAGTCGGCCGAACCGGGCGTTCTGTTCTGGGATACGATCATACGCGAAAGCGTTCCCGACTGCTATGCCGACGAAGGGTTCACGACGGTTTCGACCAATCCGTGCGGCGAGATTCCCCTCTGCCCGTACGATTCGTGCCGTCTGCTTGCAATCAACCTCTTCGGATATGTCGACAATCCGTTCACAAAGGAGGCGTCGTTCAATTTCGACAAGTTCAGGGATCATGTCCACAAGGCAATGCACCTGATGGACGACATCATAGACCTGGAGCTCGAAAAGGTAGAACTCATCATCAAGAAGATCGAAGACGATCCCGAAGACGAGGACATTCGCCACGTAGAGCTCGAGTTGTGGAAGAAGATACGCAACATGGCTCTCAAGGGCCGACGCACAGGACTCGGCATCACGGCCGAAGGCGACATGCTGGCAGCTCTCGGGCTGCGTTACGGTTCGGAAGCGGCCATTGATTTCGCAGTAAAGGTCCACAAGACACTTGCAGTCGAGGCTTACCGCGCATCGGTCGATATGGCCGAAGAGCGTGGCGCATTCCAGGTATACGACACCGCCAAGGAGGTCGGCAACCCGATGATCGAACGCATCAAGGAGGCAGACCCGGCTCTGTACGAGAAGATGGCAAAGGTAGGCCGTCGCAACATAGCGATGCTGACCATTGCACCTACCGGCACCACTTCGCTCATGTCTCAGACCACCTCCGGAATCGAGCCTGTATTCCGTCCCGTATACAAACGCCGCCGCAAGGTCAATCCGTCCGACAAGGACAACCACGTAGACTTCGTCGACGAAATGGGCGAAAAGTTCCAGGAATACAACGTTTTCCACCACAAGTTCCTGATGTGGGCACAGATAAACGGCTACGACATCTCGAAACTCGACAGCATCAAGGACGACGAACTGGAGAAACTTGTCGCCGCATCACCCTACAACAAGGCCACGGCCAACGACATCGACTGGGTGGCCAAGGTCAAGATGCAGGGAGCCATACAGAAATGGGTAGACCATTCGATATCGGTAACAGTAAACCTTCCCAACAACGTTTCGGAGCAACTCGTAGCCGAGGTGTACCGTACGGCCTGGGAGTGCGGCTGCAAAGGTGTCACCGTCTACCGTGACGGCTGCCGTGAAGGAGTCCTGCTCGACAAGAAGAAGGCTAAAAAATGCGAACCGGCTACCGGCGTCAACAAACGCCCGCAGTCGTTGCCCGCGGATATCGTACGTTTCAAGAACGGCAACGAGGACTGGATTGCATTCGTAGGCATTCAGGACGGCCGTCCCTACGAGATCTTCACAGGTAAGATCGAGGAGGACGCCATGTATATCCCGCGCAAGATCACCAAGGGACATATTCTGAAGATACGCGAAGCCGACGGCTCCAAGCGTTACGACTTCCAGTACACCGACCGATACGGCTATACAAATACGATAGGCGGTATCTCGCGTCTGTTCAACGAAGAGTTCTGGAACTACGCGAAACTGATTTCGGGCGTATTGCGCCACGGCATGCCTATAGAGAAGGTTGTCTCACTGATCGACGGTCTGCACCTCAACAGCGAGACCATCAACACATGGAAGAACGGCGTACAGCGCGCATTGAAGCAATACATTGTCGACGGTACGCGTTCGAAGGGCAAATGTCCGCAGTGCGGTCAGGAGAACATGGCATACCAGAACGGTTGCCTCACCTGCATGTCGTGCGGATATTCGAAGTGCGGTTGATAAATAGCCGTACACAACAAAAAAGCCAGGACCGTACGAACGGTCCTGGCTTTTTTGTATTAAATAAATCGTTAATTATGCCTCCTGCTTCTCCTGCGTATGGTCGTAGCCGTCGGCCGGAGCATTCCACATGAGCATCAATATACCCATACAGATGAATGCCACCACGATTATGCCTATATAGGCCGAATTCCAACCGTAATGGTCGGCAAGGTATCCGAGACCGGCACCCGACACAAGCGTACTGGCATATCCGAACATACCCTTGAAGCCATTGGCAGTAGCCGCCGCGCGTTTGGTCGCCTGGTTTGCCGCCGCAATGCCAATAAGCGCCTGCGGGCCGTATATACAGAAACCGGCCGCACACAGAACCACGAAATAGACCCATACGGGCGTCGTAGCAGGCAGCTGCCAGAAGAGTGTCATGAAGATGACCGTGCCGAGCATGCAGAAGACACACGTGCGGTGCGCACGCCCTTTGAGCCACTTGTCGGTAGCCCAACCGGCGAACAGCATGCCGAGAATACCGGCGATCTCGAACATGGCCACAAGCCAACCTGCCGACGAGAGGCTGACACCTTTGGACTGGCTCAGCAGCGACGGGCCCCAGTCGAGAATCGAGAAGCGTACTATATAGACGAAGAAATTCGCAAACGACAGGATCCATATCAACGGATTGCCGAATACGTGCTTGCGAATGAAAGCACGTGCCTCGGCCTGATTCTCGTCATGCGGGGCGTCCTTCGACTCGGTGCCTTCAAGTTCCGGCAAGCCTACCGATTTCGGGGTATCGCGTATTGTCATGAAGAGCGCTATGGCACCCACGAAGGCGATGGCCGCCGGCACCCAGAAGCAGAGTTTCCAGGCTCCGTAATGCGAAGCCGACTGCATGACACGGGCCATTCCGGCAGTATCGTCGGGCGAGACATCGAGATTTGCCGCGATGGAAGCCACCACACCGGCGTCACCGCTCATGTCGGTACCGAAATGCGACATCAGATAGCCGCAAAGTATGACAACAAGGCCGGCTCCTATCGAGTGCGAGGTATTCCATATCGACATCTTGGTTGCCAGTTCCTGAGGCGGCACCCAATGCGTAAGCAGGCGGGCGCATGGAGGGAACCCGGCCCCCTGGAATGCACCGTTTATGACCCACATGAGGCCCATGAATATGGTAAGCGCATTGATATAGGCTCCGCCTTCGGTCGAGCCCGTAAGCATGTAGGCGACATTCTCGCCGAAGCCGAACGCGACATTGGCAAATACGCACAGCATCAACGCAACCGACATGTACCACCGTGCATTCTTACGGTCGGCGAACATGCCGTTGACCAGCTGCGACAATCCATAGACTATACCCTGTGCCGTGAGGAATATACCGAGGCTTGTCTTCGATAAGCCGAGTTCGGCCTCCATGCCGGGCATGGCAAGCGAGAAGTTCTTGCGTACGAAATAGAAGAGCGCATATCCGAACATCGTACCTATGATCGTACGTGTCTGCCAGCTCTTGAATAGTTTTTTCTGTTGTTCTGTCATAGACTCGTCTTATCGGATTTCCCAAATGCCGCCCTTGCCGAAGAGGCGCTCTTCAAGAGCCTCCATCAGCCCGCAGCGGAACAATACGTCGATATTTGTAAAACGGCTGCGCATGTAGGGTATGTACCCGAACGTGCGGCGGAAACGCTCACGCGTAACACCTATCATCTCAGGCTCATAGGGAGCACCTACAGCCTTGAGGTTCTCGCGCACCCGGTCGAACGGTATTATCTGCCGGCGTACGCGCTCCCTGAGTTCCGGCCATACGGCCTTGAGTGTCTCCAGTTGTCGGCGCAAGCCTTCACGGTCGACATATTTGCCCTTGGTCTCGGTCAGGGCACGGGCAATATGGCCGGGTTTGCCGTCGAATATGCGGTATATGTCCTGCACGGTCTCTTCCCACGATTTCCACGAATCGACGCAACGGTCGCAATCGAGGTGTTCGATATCCGTCTCAAGCAGGAACTCCAGCGATGCGGTCGAAGCCAACGTCCCGATACCCACCTTGAATCCGTGAGATACATGCTCACCATTATAACACAGGTTCTCCATGTCCCAGCAATGGCTGAACTGGTGTTCGGTACCCGAAGCCGGACGGCTCGACTGCAATGCCTGCATGGCAAATCCGCTCATGATGAGGCCCTCGGCAAGTTTCTCAGTCATGGCCACGTCGCCCTCGAATACAGCCTTTGGGGCACTCAGCGCATCGCGCAGGCCCTCCTGCACGAGGTCGAACGAGAACGTATCAAGGCGTTCCGTTCCGAGCGCATCGGCAATGATCCAGTCGGCCCCGGCCGGAATCTTTGCAATCAGGTCGGCGTAACCCGACGCGGCGAGCTCCTTGGGTGCTGCGGCGGCAATCACCGGATCGAGCACCATTCCGCACGGTGCCGGGCAGTCGAACGTCTGTTTGTTGCCCTCGAAGGTTATCGATGCCCCGTATGCCGTATAGCCGTCCATCGAGGCGGCCGTACCTACGACCATGTATTTGCGTCCCAGGTGCGCCGAAACGAGTTTCGTAAGATCGTTGATCACCCCCGAACCGACAGCGATGGCCACAACGTCAAGATTCTTGAGATAAGCCTCAAGCTGCTCTACATACGACCATTCGGCATAGAGATGCGGGTCGTCGAAGATGAATGGTTCGGCTGCCGCCACACCCGCTTCGGCCAGGTGGCGGGCCACCTCCTCACCGGCAACGCGATACGTGGTCGTGTCGGCTACAATAACGGCTTTTTTCCCGGGGAAGAGTTTTTGAAACATTTCGGGAGTCCGTTTCATGGCTCCCACGCCGATAATCAGGTCCCGAGTATCGGTCGTACGCTGCAAGGCAGCTTCTATTTTGTTCATATAGTTTGACAATCAAAGTTTGACATCTTCATAAAGTCCGATAAATTCGAGCGGATAGTCCGTCTCGATTATATCGGGGTGCAGGGCCACTTCGCGGGCATAACGCTCCTTGCGCAGGCGGTCGTTGGGAATCTTGTCCTGAAGCGGTGCCGTCGAGGTCATGCAGCGCACACCCACCGCATGCAGGGCATCGCGCAGCGAGTCAAGACGTTCGTCCATCGTCGCACTCACGACATAGGCCACCATAACATGCGACCAAGGCACCCCGGCCGCAGCATAAGCCTCGAACTGCTCGAGATTCTTGACCCATATCGAGAAGTGTGCATCGGGATCGAGAGCCAGACACTCCAGCGCCGCTTCGGGCGTATGTACCGTATATATTACATTACGGGCGCCGCACTTGTTCACCAGAGGAATGAGCACTTCGCGCGGAACGTCCTTCGTATCGAAATTAAGCACGGTCTTGCCGCGGCTCCACAAGATAGCCTCTTCGGCGGTAGGTATGCGGTACGACGTGATGTTGCCGTTGCGGTCCACAAGGTTGAACTGCTGCAGCTCCTCCCACGTATAGTCCCTGACGCGGCCTTCACCCGTGGTCGTACGCTCGAGGGTGCTGTCGTGCATAAGAACCACGACGCTGTCACGCGTCATGCGCGGGTCGACCTCGAAAAACGAAGGCATGTTGCGCAGCGTATGTTCGAACGATTCGATGCAGTTCTCGGGATAGCCCTTAGCCATGCCGCCGCGATGGCCGCTGATAATGATACCGCAGCCCGGTTCGTAGCGGAAATACTCCTCCATCTGCGCATAATTGTCGCACGGTATGGTATTCAATGGTTTGCTGCAACCTGCAGCCAGCGAAAGCGCCGTTGCGCACACGAGCGCCGACGCAATGATCTCATGAAGTTTCATCGGTTGATTCGGTCGGATTTTGTTTCTTTTCCTTTGCAAATCTAATAAAATACTTTCGAATATCCAACCGGCAATATCATTTCACAGCTCTTTTGCCGTCCGAAATTTGGCAAAAACAAAGATTATTGTTACTTTTACATTACAGCAACAATACATGAACAGCCCCCGATGAAAAAGACTGCACTTTTATTCGTCGCCCTGCTCCAGATTCTCACGGCAGGCGCCCAGCGCGTAAGCGTCGCCGAAGGCCCTTATCTCCAGGCCGTAAGCCAGGAAGGATTTACCGTAGTCTGGACAACCGACATCGATGCCGTGGCATGGGTGGAGATCGCCCCGGACGACGGTACGCACTTCTATGCCTGCGAACGCCCACGCCATTACGATACGGTATTCGGACGCAGGAACACGGGCCGGCTGCACAAGGTCCGCATCGAGGGCCTTGCACCTGCAACCACATACCGCTACCGCATCATGAACCGCGGCATAGTTTCCGACGACGGCCGCCATGTCCGATACACCGAAGGGCGCGGCAGCGACGTATACAAAGGACAGCCATTCAGAGTAACGACCCTTGACCCGGGCAAGAAGAGCGTCACATTCGCCGTTGTCAACGACATGCACGAGCATGACGGCGATCTGCAGGTCCTGTTCGCCGATGCAAGGGAGAGACGATACGATTTCGTCTGCTTCAACGGCGACATGACCTCGTCGATACCCGACGAAGAGTCCATATTCAAACACTACATGTCATCGGCCTCGCGCCTGTTCGCGGCCGAAACGCCTCTGTATGTCGTAAGGGGCAACCACGAGAACAGAGGCCGGTTCGCGACGCACTTTCACGACTATTTCCCCTCGACCAACGATCACGGAGAGCCCTATTACGCATTCCGGCACGGGCCGGTATTCTTCATAGTCCTCGACTGCGGCGAGGACAAGCCCGACAACGACATCGAATACTCCGACCTGATCCGCCACGACGACTATCGCAACAGGGAGGCCGGGTGGCTCAAGGCCACGCTCGCAAGTGAAGAGTGCCGCAAAGCTCCCGTGAAGATAGTCTTCTGCCACATACCTCCCGACGCAAAGGGGTGGCACGGGGCCGTGGAGGTTCAGGAAAAATTCGTTCCGCTTCTCAACGACGCAGAGATCGACCTTATGATCTCGGGGCACCTGCACCGATACAGGTTTTATGACAAGGGGACGCAGGGACGCAAATTCCCGGTTGTGGTCAACCCGGCCAGAAGCCGTCTCGAAGTATCGGCAACGGCAGACTCGATCGAAATGACCGTATTCGATACGGAAAACCGCTCATTGCATACATACAAAATCAACAAATAAACACCGATGACCCAATTTCACGAATATCGTTCGATATACTCCGACGATGAACTCATGCGCCGACTGCGCAATATACGCCATGCGGCACTCGACATGGACGGCACCATCTACATGGGCATGTCGCTGTTCCCGTTTACCAAGCCGTTCCTTTCGTCACTGCACTCTATGGGCATAACCCACTCGTTCCTGACGAACAATCCGTCGAAAAGCATTGCGGACTATCTGCACAAGCTCGAAACACTGGGAATCGAGGCCTCGGCCGAAGAGATGTACACGACGGCGCTGGCGACAATCGACTACATACACGAGCACTACCCCAATGCGCGCAGGCTCTTCCTGCTGGGAACGCCAAGCATGATTTCGGAGTTTGAGAAGGCAGGGTTCGAATCCACGGCCGACGATCCGGACGATGTTCCCGACGTAATCGTGGCGGCCTTCGACATGACTCTCGAATACAAAAGGCTGTGCCGCGCCGCTTGGTGGATCTCATGCGGGATACCCTATATAGCGACAAACCCGGACCGCGTATGCCCCACCGACCAGAAAGTAGTGCTGGTCGACTGCGGTTCGATCTGCGCATGTCTCGAACACGCCACGGGACGCAAACCCGACATCACCCTCGGCAAGCCCGACCCCAACATGCTGTCGGGCATTGAGCACCGTTACGGACTGTGCGCTGAACAGATAGCGATGGTCGGCGACCGTATCTACACCGACATCGAGATGGCCCACAATGCGGGCGCCTTCGGGGTATTGGTTCTTTCGGGCGAGACGACGATAGAGGTGGCCGACAAGGCCCCGCGGCAGCCGGACCTCATAGTCGACGACATAGGCGTACTCGGCAGGCTTATCGCCCGTGCGCATGCAGCCGAGACCAAATAGGACCGCACGGCAACCAAATAAGAAACGGCTATCTGCCTAAAGGCAGATAGCCGTTTCTTATTATCGGCGAACCCGCAGCCTACAGGAGCGTCCACCATGTATGGCCGCACTCATTGCACTGCAGATGCATCCAATGTTCACGATCGGTATCGCGGCTGAGCACCTCCTTGTGGCCGTCGGGGAATTCGGCGGTCTCGGTCTTGGTCGTCGTCTTAACCTTCTCGCCTATGATGGAGAAACTGGTCGATGCACAACGCGGACAGCGGCCACGGATAGCCCACGTGTAGCCAACCATATACGAAAGCAAGAGCAGGAACCAGTACAATACGGCAAAAATATGGTCATACGGGCCATACTTGTAGAGTATCTTGGCCAGAGGGAACCATATCATAACCAGCAGGGCCAAATTGATAATGATGATCAACAGGTTCGAGATCTTGCGCCGCGGACGCATGATTATGGTAGGCACAAACGACGCCAGGAAGCCGAAGAGCAACGGCAGCAATACATTCTTGAAGAATCCGCGGTTATGGCGGAAATTGTAGCTGCTCTTTTCGGAAGCCGTCGGCAGCACCTCCTTGCATTTTGTCACGATGCTGTCGGCATAGGCCTTTTTTTCTGCCACTTCGCGCTCCACGGCGGCATTGTCGCCGTAATAGTATATCTTGCGGGAATAGTCATGCGTTACACCGCTCTGGAGAGTGGCCTGCACGCCTTTGGTCCAGTTGCCATGGCGGTCGAAATCTCCTTTGCCGCAATATATCGGATCGATGGAGTAGACATGGTAACGGAAATGCTTGTCCCTGTCGAGTTCACAGTTGTTCGTCTCCCGTTCGGCGGTCTTCTTGCCGTAATCATCGAACCCCTCGGCATAACGCCACAGGTACTCACCCCTCTCGCCGACAAAGGTCTCATTCACTTCGGGGCGATAGACGATGTCGCCACGGCCGTTCATGCGGCGCTGCTTGCGCTCGCGCGTCTCCATGAAAGCCTTGCCCTCCGAATCGTAATATACCACGATCTCGCACGGGTGCATCGCGTCATGGTCCTTGAATACGACCTTGCAGGGATTGCCCTTTACGGCCACGACGTTCGACACACGCACGCAGGAATCACTCTCATGGCCTTTCGGCGGCTCGGGTATGGCCGCAAACAGGTTCGCTGCCGCCAGAACGGATACGACCGCAGTAATCATAAATTTCATCTTTATATGCATTGATATAATTATTTTGCCGATGCGGCCGATTTCGTCTTTATGAGAATCACGCCGTTGGCTCCGCGGAACCCGTACATGTTCGAGCCCTTGAGCACCTCGACCGATTCTACTTCGTTGATATTTATAGAATTTATGCTGGTTTCGTGGCCATCGCACAGGATCAGCGCCCCGTTACCCGAATTTATCGAACCTATGCCGCGTACGCATATCTCACCGTTCACGAGCATCAGCCCCGGGACACGCGACAGCAGCGCGTCACGCAGATTAGACGTTCCCAGACGGCGCAGTTCGTCGCCCGAGATTCCCGACGAACTGTCGATCTTCTCGCGGCGCTTGACATACATGAAGCCGAGGTCGGCCAGTTCATCGGACTCCGACGCCGAATATCCGGTATCACCCGTCCAGAGGATCTTCAGGCTCTTGCGCCCAGCGACAGGTATCTCGATCTCGTCGCGGCGATACGAAACAACCAGCACGTCGCTGTCGGCAACATTGGTCAGGCCGAAGCGTCCGCGCTTGTCGGCCGTAGTAACCTTGCCTGTTCCCTTAACCTTGACACGCACACGTACGCCTGCACCGTCGGCATCGACTACAAGGCCGTTGAACGGAACATCACCGTTCTCCGGCTGCCCCGTCTGCCCCCAGGCCGTACCTGCGAACAACAACGACAGCAATACTATGAACAAACGCATCTTCATGACACACGCTTTTCGACAAAAATAAGCTATTTTCGACATATATGCAATGAAAGGCGACACATAGACACATTCTTGCACGCCGGCGAACCTATACGGACAAAAAAAGGAGCACCGACTTCGGAAGTCGATGCTCCTTGATATAGGAAACAGATGTCTTACATCTTCTTGCCTACGTTTGTCTTTACGCTGGCAACCTTGGCACCCGTGTTCTTAGCTGCCTTCTGAGCTGCGGGTTTTGCCTTGGGAGCTGCGCTCTTCTTCGCCGGCTTGTCTGCTACGACGGTAGCGCCCTCGACTGCGTCGGTGTTCTTTGCGCTGCTCTTGCGCGAACGACGGGTCTTGGGTTTAGCCTCCGTAGCGGCTGCGGGAGCTATGCCGAGCGTGTAAGCCTCGTTGAAGTCAACGAACTCGATGATGCACATGTCGGCACCGTCACCCAGACGGAATCCGGTCTTGAGAATACGGGTGTAACCTCCCGGACGGTCAGCGATCTTGGGGGCAATCGTACGGAACAGCTCCGTAACGGCCTCCTTCTGCTTCAGATAGGAGAAGACCACACGACGCGAATGGGTCGTATCCTCTTTCGAGCGGGTTACGAGCGGCTCTACGAACTGCTTAACTGCTTTAGCCTTGGCGACGGTCGTCTCGATGCGCTTGTGCATGATGAGCGACGAAGCCATGTTCGACAACATTGCCTTACGGTGGCCGGCCTGTCTGCCGAGGTGATTAAAATTCTTATTGTGTCTCATAAATTAATCTTTATCAAGTTTGTAGATAGATACGTCCATTCCGAACTTAAGATTGAGCGACGCAAGCAGCTCGTCGAGTTCCGTAAGCGACTTCTTACCGAAGTTACGGAACTTGAGCAGATCGTTGCGATTGAGGCGTACCAGGTCGCCGACCGTGTCGACATCAGCGGCTTTCAGACAGTTCAGGGCGCGTACGCTCAGATCCTGGTCGGAAAGCTTGGTCTTCAACAGTTGACGCATGTGGAGAACGTCCTCATCGAACTCTTCGGCTCCATTCGAATCCTCCATGTTCAGCGTGATCTTTTCGTCCGAGAAGAGCATAAAGTGCTGAATGAGGATCTTTGCAGCCTCCTTCAACGCATCTTTCGGGTGAATCGATCCGTCGGTCGTGATCTCGATGTTCAACTTCTCGTAGTCGGTCTTCTGCTCGACACGATAGTTTTCGATCGAATACTTGACGTTCTTGATGGGAGTATGGATCGAATCGATAGGAAGTGTTCCGAACTCGCAATCGGCCGGAGTATTCTCTTCCGCAGGCACATATCCGCGCCCCTTGCCGATGGTAATGGTCATCTGCATCTTCGTGCCGGGTGCCAGATGGCATATAACCAAGTCCGGATTCAGAACCTTGAAGAACGAAAGGAAATTGGAGATGTATCCAGCCGTAAGCTCGGTAACGCCGGCAACATTGATCGAGACCTTCTCGGCCTCCTGGTTGTCAACGGTGCGAATGAAACGTACCTGCTTAAGCTTGAGGACGATGTCTATCATTCCCTCCATCACCCCGGGTATGGCGGCAAACTCGTGGTCGACACCGGCAACCTTGACCGTCGTAATTGCGTAACCCTCAAGCGAGGAGAGCAATATGCGGCGCAAAGCGTTGCCTATGGTCATACCGAAACCCGGCTCCAGCGGTCGGAACTCGAACTTTCCGAACGACGAAGTGGATTCAAGCATGATGACCTTCTCAGGTCTTTGGAATGCTAATATTGCCATAATTTAATTGTGTTATTGATTACTACTTGGAGTACAACTCGACTATGAACTGCTCCTTGATGTTCTCGGGGATCTCTTCGCGTTCGGGCTTCTGGAGGAACTTGCCGGTCATCGTGGCGTTGTCCCACTCGAGCCACGAGTAGCGGCTCTTCGAGGCACCTGCCAGCGAATCGGTAATAACTTCCAGGCTCTTCGACTTCTCGCGAACCGATACCGTATCGCCCGCCTTGAGCGAGTACGACGGGATATTTACAACCTCGCCGTTAACGCAGATGTGGCGGTGAGAAACCAACTGACGTGCTGCTGCACGAGTAGGAGCGATACCCAAACGGTATACAACATTGTCGAGACGGCACTCAAGCAGTTTCAGCAGGTTTTCACCCGTGATACCACCCATGCGGGCTGCCTGCTCGTAGGTACGCGAGAACTGCTTCTCAAGCAGACCGTAAGTATATTTAGCCTTCTGCTTCTCCGAAAGCTGCATGCCGTACTCCGAAGTCTTTTTACGCTTGCGCGCAAGACCGTGCTGTCCGGGAGGATAGTTTCTCTTGTCGAGACTCTTGTCCGCACCGTATATAGCCTCGCCGAATTTTCTGGCGATCTTTGTCTTAGGTCCTATATATTTTCCCATTGTTTTAACTTTTTAATAATCCGTCAAAATCAAGTTTCGTAATACACCGTAAACGTACGTCGCAAAAATTATACGCGACGACGGTTTGGAGCACGACAACCGTTATGCGGCAGCGGAGTAACGTCGATGATCTCCATTACTTCGATACCGGCTCCATGAATCGTACGTACGGCCGATTCACGACCCTGACCCGGACCCTTTACATATACCTTTACCTTGCGCAGTCCCATGTCGTAAGCAATCTTCGCGCAGTCGGCTGCGGCCGTCTGTGCTGCATAGGGAGTATTCTTCTTAGAACCGCGGAATCCCATCTTACCTGCCGACGACCAGCTGATAACCTCGCCGACCTCGTTGGTGATCGAGATGATAACGTTGTTGAACGACGAGTGTACGTAAGCCATACCCACGGCACCGACCTTGACAACCTTCTTCTTAACTGTTCCTGTTTTCTTTGCCATAACTCTCTAATATTACTTCGTTGCCTTTTTCTTGTTAGCGACCGTCTTCTTGCGTCCCTTGCGGGTACGGGCGTTGTTCTTGGTGCTCTGACCGCGAACCGGGAGACCCAGACGGTGACGGATACCACGGTAGCAACCGATATCCATCAGACGCTTGATATTGAGCTGGACAATCGAACGGCATTCGCCCTCGACCTTGATACCCATCTCGGATATGGCCGAACGGATAGCGCCGACCTGGTCATCGCTCCAGTCCTGTACTTTTACATCGTAGCTGATGCCACATTTGTCGAGAATCTTCTGTGCCGTGCTGCGGCCGATGCCGTAGATATAGGTCAGACCTATCTCGCCTCTTTTATTTTTTGGTAAATCTACACCGACTATACGTGCCATAAATTTTCTGTTTCTTTAATTCGATCGTTTAATAATTTACCCTTGGCGCATTTTGAACTTGGGATTCTTCTTGCAAATGACGTAGAGTTTGCCCTTGCGTTTTACAATCTTGCAATCCTCACTTCTCTTTTTGATTGATGCTTTTACTTTCATGATTTTCAACCAATCTTGTTATTTGTACCTGAAGGATATGCGACCCTTACTCAAATCGTAGGGGGTCATCTCCACTTTTACCTTGTCCCCGGGCAGGATTTTGATGTAATGCATACGCATCTTGCCCGAGATGTGGGCGGTAATCACGTGACCGTTGTCCAGTTCGACGCGGAACATCGCGTTCGAAAGGGCCTCGATTATCGTGCCGTCCATTTCAATAGCAGCCTGTTTTGCCATGGAGTTTCAATTATTAAGTGCCTGTTCGATTATACTGAAATCCGTCAGTACATCGGGTCCGTTCTTGCGGATCGCAACAGCGAACTCGAAATGAGCGGCAGGTTTTCTGTCACGCGTACGTACTGTCCAACCGTCGCGCTCGAAGACAACAGCCTTGTTGCCCATCGTTATCATCGGTTCTATGCAGATGACCATGCCCTCCTTGAGCAACGGTCCTCTGCCGCGTGCACCGTAATTGGGGACTCCTGGATCCTCGTGCATTTTCCGACCCAGACCATGTCCTTCCAGTTCACGCACTACGCCGTAGCCGAAACTCTCGGCGTACTCCTGCACGGCTGCCGAAATATCGCCCACGCGATTTCCGACCTTTGCCTGTGCGGTACCTTTGTAAAGAGCCTCTTTGGTGACGGCGAGCAGCTGCTTGACCTCATCGCTGACTTCACCAACGGCAAACGTATATGCCGAATCACCAACAAACCCCTTCATAAACGTACACAAATCGACCGACACGATGTCGCCATCTTTGATAACGTAATCCGACGGGATACCGTGAACCACCTGCTCGTTGACCGATATGCAGGTCGCGGCAGGATAGCCCTCGTAACCGAGACAAGGAGGAGTTGCTCCGTGAGAACGGATAAAATCTTCGGCGATCTTGTCCAGTTCCCTGGTCGTGATCCCCGGCTTTAGGTGGCGCCCCACCTCAGCAAGAGTCTTGCTCACGAGAATATTATTCTCGCGGAGCAACTCTATCTCGTCATCGGTCTTTAAGTATATCATCTATTAGCTAATAAATGAGCTCTTACGGAAACTTTTAGTAGCGGCCCTGAATGCGGCCGGTCTTCATCAGACCGTCATAATGACGCATCAGGAGATGGCTTTCTATCTGCTTGAGAGTATCGAGTACCACACCTACCATGATCAGCAGCGAAGTACCGCCGTAGAAATATGCGAACGACTGCTGAACATTGAGGAATTTCATTGCCAGGGCCGGCAGAACCGACACGATGGCAAGGAAAATCGAACCCGGAAGGGTGATTCTCGTCATGATGTTGTCGATATAGGTAACGGTAGCCTTACCGGGTTTTACGCCCGGAATGAAACCGCCGTTGCGCTTCATGTCGTCAGCCATCATTTGAGGGTTGATGATAATTGCGGTATAGAAATAGGTAAACGCAACTACCAACACCGCAAGCGTAATGTTGTACCATACACCGGTCATGTCGGCAAAGGCGCCGGCGAAACCGGGGGCGACATTCTGGAACAGCATGGGAATGAACATCAGCGCCTGAGCGAAGATGATAGGCATCACGTTGGCGGCATTCATCTTGAGAGGAATGTACTGACGGACACCTCCGTACTGCTTGTTACCGACAATACGCTTTGCGTACTGAACGGGCACCTTGCGGACTGCCTGCACCACTGCGATCGTAGCCATGAACACCAGGAACAACAGCACCAGCTCGACGATGATCATGATCAAGCTACCGTTCGAGGTATTGAAACGGGCATTGACCTCGGCGAGCAGGGCGTGCGGCAGACGTGCAACGATACCGATCATGATGATGAGCGATACTCCGTTGCCGATACCCTTGTCGGTGATCTTCTCGCCGAGCCACATGATGAACATCGTGCCGGCGATCAGGATTACTGTCGAATAGGCGGTGAACATGAACGTGCTGCCGTACACGAAAGCCTCCTGCGGAAGCTGGTTGTACAGGTTGGCCATGTATGCCGGCCCCTGGAGGAGCAGCACACCGATGGTCAGGAAGCGGGTCCACTGGTTCATTTTGCGGCGGCCGCTCTCACCCTCTTTCTGCATCTTCTGGAAGTAAGGTATCATGATACCCAACAGCTGAATGATGATCGAAGCGGTGATGTACGGCATAACACCGAGTGCGAATATCGCTGCATTGGCAAATGCACCGCCGGAGAATACGTTCAACAGACCCAGAAGGCTGTTGTTGTCCATCTGGCTTGCCAGTGCCGAACCCTCACCCAGAAGGTTGGGGTTGATACCCGGTATTACCACAAAACAGCCCAAGCGATACACAAGAAGCAGGAGCAGCGTATAGCCTACGCGCTTGCGCAGCTCCTCGATCTTGTATATGTTCTTGAGAGTTTCACGAAGCTTCTTGTTGGCTGCCAAAAAGGCTACGATAACCAGAAAGACAATACCAACAATCAGATAACTTTTCATAAACAATAAGGTTTTTCAGGTTTCTTACAATTTCTCCACGCTGCCTCCGGCTGCCGTGATTGCGGCTTCTGCACTCTTCGAGAATGCGTTTGCCGTAACTTTCAGAGCCTTGGTGAGAGAACCGTTGCCAAGAATCTTGACCTTGTCGTTCGACGATACGAAGCCCGATGCTACGAGAGTTTCGAGATTCACCTCGGTGAGGTTCTTCTTTGCTGCGAGCTCCTCGAGGGTCGACAGGTTGATGGGCTTGAACTCGACTCTCTTCAGATTCGTGAAGCCGAACTTAGGCAGACGACGCTGCAACGGCATCTGACCTCCTTCGAATCCCAGCTTGCGGGAGTAACCCGAACGCGACTGCGCACCTTTGTTACCGCGAGTCGAATAACCGCCGTGGCCCGAACCGGCGCCGCGGCCGACGCGTTTGTCATGGTGAGTCGAACCCTTTGCGGGTTTGAGATTATTGAGTTCCATTGTTATTCCTCCTCTTTCTTAGTTGTTTCACTTACTTTGCCGGTTGCCTTGGCATCTGCTGCGACAACTTCCACCTTTACCAGGTGGCTGACGCGCTCCAGCATACCTTTGATGACAGCCGAATCCTCATGCTCGACGCTGCGGTTGATTTTCTTCAGACCCAGAGCATCGAGATTCTTGCGCTGCTGTGCGGTTGCACCTATGCGGCTTTTGATCTGTGTAATCTTCAATGTAGCCATAGTCGTTCAGAAATTAACCGTTAAAAACCTGGTTGAGCGAAATGCCTCGCAGCTGGGCAACGCTGTGTGCATCGCGCAGTTCGCAAAGTGCGCCTACGGTTGCCTTTACGAGGTTGTGGGGGTTCGACGAGCCCTTGCTCTTTGCGAGCACGTTCTTTACGCCTACCGACTCCAGAACGGCACGCATGGCACCACCGGCGATGATACCGGTACCGGGAGCTGCCGGACGGATCATTACCAGCGAACCGCCGAAACGCTTCTCCTGCTTGTGGGGAATCGTACCGTTGATTACCGGGATCTTAACGAGGTTCTTCTTAGCGTCCTCGACACCCTTGGCGATTGCGGCGGTAACTTCCGATGCCTTACCGAGGCCGTAGCCTACCACACCGTTCTCGTTGCCGACTACCACGATAGCCGAGAAGCTGAATGTACGACCTCCCTTTGTTACCTTGGTAACACGCTGTATGCTTACGAGTCTGTCCTTAAGCTCGAGGTCGCTTGTGCGTACTTTCTTTATGTTAGTATTTGACATATCGCTTTAGAATTTAAGACCGCCTTCGCGTGCGGCGTCGGCCAACATTTTAACTCTTCCGTGATAGAGGTAGCCGTTACGGTCGAATGCGACGGCCGAAATACCCTTGGCTACGGCATTCTTGGCGGCGAGTTTGCCTACCAACGCTGCTATTTCACTCTTGCTCTTGCCGGCAGCCTCTGCCGCAACCTCCTTGTCCAAGGACGATGCTGCTGCTAAAGTAACGCCTGCAAGGTCATCTATGAACTGTACGTAGATCTGCTTGTTGCTACGGAATACAGTCATACGGGGACGCTCAGTGGTACCGCTGACGATCTTGCGGATACGCATCTTGATCCTCTCTCTTCTTTCTATCTTATTCAATGACATAACTTGACTTGTGTTTTACTATTTAGCATTTGCAGACTTTCCTGCCTTACGACGTATCTGTTCACCTACGAACTTGATACCCTTGCCCTTGTACGGTTCGGGCTTGCGCAGCGAGCGGATCTTGGCTGCAACCTGACCTATGAGCTGCTTGTCCGAGCTATTGAGTGTAACTATCGGGTTACCCTTCTTCTCGGTTACGGCCGTAGCGGTAACTTCGGGAGGAAGTTTGAGATAGATATCGTGCGAATAGCCCAGGCTCATCTCCAGAATGTTGCCCTTGACCTCGGCCTTGAAACCAACGCCCACAAGCTCCTGTTTGATCTCATAGCCCTTCGATACGCCGATCACCATGTTGTTGATGAGCGCGCGATAGAGACCGTGCATCGAACGATGACGAGGCTGGTTGGTCGGACGTGTTACGAATACGGCGGGAACTTCCTTGTCGGAATCCTTCTCCTTGTGCGTGCCGACCTCTACTTTGATATCCGAGTCTACTTTCTGGCTCAGTGTCCCAAGTGGCCCTTTCACGCTTACCGTGTTGTCGGGAGCTACCGTTACGGTTACTCCGGCAGGCAAGTTTACAGGTAATTTACCAATTCTTGACATTGTGTGTAAGTTTTAACATTAATAGATATAGCACAATACTTCGCCGCCAACGTTCTCCTGGCGTGCCTTGGCATCGGTCATGATGCCCTTCGAGGTCGACAAGATGGCGATACCCAGACCATTGAGTACACGAGGCATGTTGGCCACCGATGCATACTGGCGAAGACCGGGACGGCTTACACGCTTCAGGTCCTTGATGGCGTTGCATTTGGTTGCAGCGTCCCACTTGAGCGCGATCTTGATGACGGGGTGACCTTTGGCGTCACTGTCGAACTTGTAGGCAAGGATATAACCCTGCTCATAGAGAATCTTAGTGATTTCCTGCTTAATTTTTGAGCCAGGAGCTTCAACCACTTTGTGGTTGGCTTTCACTGCGTTTCTAATTCTCGTTAAAAAATCCGCAATTGGATCTGTCATAACTGTAATGAATTAAAAGTTAAAAATTAATTGTAAACATGGTCTTTTCGCCTATGGTTCAGGTAGAAAGCACCTTCGCGCGGAGGTAAAAAGCCCACATAAAGCCCACAAAGATAAGAAATTTATCGCAATCATGTGCAAATGTCGGCATATCATCTTTTT
>DXGW01000049.1 GCA_019113665.1 Candidatus Alistipes excrementipullorum | reverse complement strand
CGTACGCGTAAACCTGCTCGACGGATTGCGGCTCGAACCGTCGGTAATGATCCTCACGGCACGCGGCACATCGGTAGACGTAAGCTGCAACATTCAATACGCCTTTGAAGTAGCGCCGAAATGGTATCTCTACCCCATTGCCGGCATTAGCTTCAACGACATTCAGGATTTTGCCTTCGGGTTCAATCTCGGCGGAGGTTTCGACTACTCACTCGGATATCACTGGGACCTGTATCTCAATGTCAACTGGCTTGCCGAATGCGCCAGCAAGCTGCGCAATCCGGTGGTAAGCACACTCGGAATAACATACAAGTTCTGACAAGCGGCACAAAGAAAAGCGGTAGACCTTGCAAGGTTTACCGCTTTTTTCATGTCATACCGCAGCGTCAGGCCAGATGCTCGGCTACGATTTCCGACAGGTCCTTGACAGGCATGGAGGTACCGCGCGTCACGGTCTTCTTGCAGAGCGGGCACGACGTCACAACCGTATCGGCACCCGTACGCGAGAACTCCGCAGCCATCGACTTAGCGATTTTCAACTGCTGTGCATCGTTTATCACGGTATTTGCGAGGGAGGCACCGCAACAGAAGGCATTCTCACGCGAATGTTCGGCCTCGAGAAGCTCTCCGACAGCCTCAATCACGGCTCGCGGCTCATCATATATGCCGCTGCCTCGCCCGAGTTCACACGGATCATGATAGGTGAATTTCGCGCCGTCGGCCTTTACCTTGAGCCGTCCCTGACGGATCAGACGCAATATATACTCCGAATGGTGCAACACCTCGATACCGCGCAGGGCATACTCCTCCTTGAATACGCGCAGGCATATCGGGCACGATGTCACAAGTGTGGTTATGTTGTGCTTGTAGAAAAGCTCCTTGTTGTAACGCATCATCTTCTTTGCCGAGTCGGTCTCGCCCGAAAGTTTGAGCGGACGGCCGCAGCAGACGCCACCGTTTCGGTCGGCCCACCACACGTCCTCACCCGCAGCATCGAATATACGCTCCATTGCCGTCAGTGTACGCGGCGTAAGCAGAGTCATGCAACCGGCAAAGTATCCGACACGCCCTTCGCCTGTCGAACGGTCGAGCGATGCGAAGTAATCATAACGCGACTCGTCGGGAATATTGCGCATGGTGTCACGCGAGTTCTGGCGCAACGAGTTGAGATTTATGCCTACCGGGCATTTCGACTCGCAACGGCCGCACATCAGGCAGTCGTTGGCTACGGAGAGGGTCAGCATGTTGTAGCGTCTGTCACGCAGGAAATAGACCGACTGCACGTCGTTTATGTTCAGGACGCTCTGCAACTGGCACGGGTCTATGCATATACCGCAGCGCGAGCATGCCTGTATCTCGAAATTGTCGAAAGACGACTCCTTTTCACGCGGACGCAATCCGTAACGGCGCAGGAATATGAGCGGAATCTCGGTAAAGATATGCATGTAACGAGAGAACGGCATGGCTACGAAGAATATGCCCAGCGAGCATGAGTAGAGCCACCACGCCGGCTCGTACAGGGCTTCAAGCACCCCGCTGCCGACATGTGCCGCCAACCAGCCGCCTATCGAACCCGTAAGGAACCCGCCGCCGCCATATATCGCGCAAGTCAGGCTTTCGGCTGCAAGGCGCAACGGGAATACGAACCACAGGGCCGACAGCGCAATACGGTCGCCCAACACGTGGCGCGTGGTACGGCGCATACCCATGGCCCTGGAGTAAAGGCGCTTGCACCAAGCGAGGAAGACGCCCGAGAGAACCATAAGCAGGAAGAAATCCATCAGGAAGTTGAATACGGGCTTATGCTCTTCGAGCCCAGTGGCGAAATACTTGAAGAAGACGTGGCCCTGCAACGGCACGTACCTGAATCCAAGATATGCGACCACCTCGATCCACCCAGTGAGTATAAGCAGGAACCAGCCGAACGCCAGACTCATGTGCATATATCCGAGCAGAGGGTTGACCTTGAATATGCGGCGGTGCAGCAGCGACTCGCAAAAGATCTCCCATACGGCCTCGAGCGAACGCCGCGTAAATATGCCGTGCAACATCAGTTTCTTGTCGGCACGCGGCAGTTCGTATATCCACTTGGCATACTTCACCACCAGAGCCACTGCCATGACCAGGGCTCCGACCATGAAAGGTATGCAGAACGGTGCAAAGAAATTCATCGCTAAAAATCTCCCAGTTTACGTTTTATGAGCATGACCACGCCGCGGGTATTGATGCCGCGCGGACACAGCAGGCGGCACTTGCCGCACAACATGCATTTGTTCATCTCCTCGTATGCGCCCTGGTATTCGCCACGACGGACGAGGGTATGGACCTTGCGGAAGTTGAAATTGGTCAGGTTTCCGGCCGTACAGCTTGCCGTGCAGGCACCGCAACCTATGCAGCTCTGCAGTTCCGGCATTTCGAGCAGAATCTCGTCGCTCTTGCGCAGGTTGTTACGGTCGACGTCGATGACGCGCGGCCTGTTTATCGAGAAACCCCATTCGATGGCTGCCATGGTCTCAACTCAAATATTCGATGACGGCATCGGCTACGGCCGAGCCCTCGTTCAACACTTCACCTATACTTTTCGGGGCCGTGACGGCTCCGGCATAGAATATTCCGTCGCGGTTGCTGCGCACGTTCGACAGGAAGAGGTCGCGCGGCGACATGAATCCGCTCGGAGCAAGCTTCAACCCTGCCGACTCGGCCAGCGACGCATTGTCGTCGTTGCTGCGCATGCCGATGAGCAGCACGAGCATGTCGACACTTATCTTCAGCGGACGGCCCGTAAGCGTATCCTCGGCCTTGATCTGCAGACGGCCCTCGATCGTGGGGCTCGCCTCCGATATGCGGCCGCGAATGAAGTGTATGTTATACGACTGCTGCGCTTCGCGGTAGAGCTCCTCGTACCCGGGGCCGAACATGCGTATGTCCATATAGAAATTGAAGACGTCGGCTTCGGGGAAGAGTTTCTTCATCTCGATGGCCTGCTTTACACCCGTAACGCAGCACACCTTCGAGCAGTGGCGCTGGCATACCTTCTCGTCGCGCGAACCGACGCAGTGCAGGAACGCTATGCGGCGCGGCCGTCCTCCGTTCTTGAGGCCCACACGCCCCTGGTTGAACATCTCTTCAAGGTCGGCCGACGTAATGACGTTGTCGTAGATACCGTAACCATACTCCTCCTTGATGCGGGCATCGAATAGCGTAAAGCCAGAGCACAACACCACAGCATTACATTCGAGGAACGTACCGTCCGCCAACGTAACGCTGTGTTCCGACATTGCCGTAACGCACGCCCCCAGGCGCACCTCGATATCGCTTGCGGCAATCTCCGCCTTCAACGTATCGACCACCTCGCCCGCAGGCGTAAACGTCGGGAAGAGCTTGTGCCAACCCAGCACCTTGCCGCCCAGACGGTTTTCCTTTTCGAGAATCGTGACACCCACACCCCGACGATTGAGGTCGAGTGCCGTTTTCATTCCGGCAATACCGCCGCCTATGACTATAACTCGTTCCATCACACCTTGATATCGTAAATAAAATCCTGTGAGCAGCCGTTCACGACGGCAGCTTCGGGTTTGCCTATGTATTTGCCGTTACGGCCGAGATATTTGGCCGACGGGTCGTAATCTACCCCCATCTTGTCGAGCAGAGGCTCGACATCGACCTGATGCATCTGCATGCCCAGTTCCCACGGATCGTAGCCGAGGACCAGCCCGGCCATCTCCTCATATGTCAGCACCGGTATGCCGTGGCCGTTCTCACCGTATGTGCGGCCGTCCATCTCGGCAATGGTATACTGCCACTTGTCGAGGAACATCGTACAGCCCGGGCAGTTGGCCACAATGAAATCGGGGTGGTACGGCGCCATGCTCTCGAGTTTCTTGTGCGAATTGGCGACCGAATAGCCGCGGTTGGCCTGCACCAGATAGTTGCGGAAACCGAATCCGCAGCAGTGGCGGCGTTCGGGATAGTCGACGCACTCACCACCCCACGAGTCGACCATACCGGCAAGCACATACGGGAACTCCGACCCGCCGATACCCGACTTGGGGAATATCTTTGCGTAGTGGCAGCCGATATGCTCGACAACCTTCAGAGGTTCGCCAGTAGCACGGTTCACGAGCCGCCGCACGGCCTTGGCCGCAATCTGGTCACGGAAATGGAAGATGATGTCCGACGTGTGCGCAAGACTCTTGGGCTTGGTAAACTCGCGGCCCGTAGCCTTGTAGAGGTTCTCGCGCGTCTTCTCCTCGGTTTCGGGGAACTCCTCCCATGTGGCAAGCACCTCGGTGTAGATTCCGAACGATGTGATGCACGAGGTGACGAAGTTCTCGTAACCGGCCTCGTTCATCAACGAGAACTGGCGCGCCACAACGGTCATTATCGTCTCCAGAGGGACGATGTCCGAATGGTAGCCTATGCCCGTACACGACGAGTGCGACGGGTCGTCGAGAATATCCTTGCCCAGATCCCTGCTCAGGATATTCAGGAAAGCCCGCTCGCTGCCCGGAAAGAAGTTCTGGCGTATGCAGCTGCGCGCGTAATAATATTTGTCGTCGGCGATATCCTTCTGGTACTCCGACCATGTTGCTCTTCTCATAATCAATCGTGTTCGTTGTCGGAATTGTAGGTGAACGTCCGCATCATGTACTCCTGCGTGGCGCCGTCGTAACCCATCTCGCGGGCCTTGCGGTCGGAGTGGCGCTCTATGGTCTCGAACATCTCCGTACCGCCGCTCACGTCGAATATGCGGCGTATCTCGTCGAGTGACTTGTCGTCGATGCGTCGCAGCGCGCCGGCTCCCTCCTTGTTGTAAACAGGGGTAAAGCGACCGTAAACCTCCTCGTCATGGTCGTAGATCCAACGCCATACGGTTCCCTGTTCGGGGTGAAGTTCCGGCGCTATGAGTTTTGGAACAAGGCAGTATCCCGTGCGGAGTATATTCTCGCCGATGGTCCGTTTGAGTGCCAGCTGCTGGCGGCCCTTCTCGCTCTCGACGAAGAAGCCGAGTTTCTGCGACAAAGTCCTCAACGCCTGGATCACATAACCCGGCGTATTGCCGCGCGGACAACGCGGGCGGCACGACATGCACTCGCCGCAGAACCATATCGTATCGCTGCGCAGCAGCTCCTCGATCTGGTCGTCGTCACGCGTCTGCACTATGTTGACAATCTGACGGGGATCGTAGTTGTAGAACTCGGCCGCAGGGCATACTCCCGTGCAGACGCCGCAGTTCATGCACGATTTCAGACCTTCGCGCAGGCGTACGTCCTCCATCAGCATATCGAAATATTTTCCCATAAGAGTACTGATAACTTTGCAACTACAAAGTTACCGGTTGTGAACTACAAAAACATCGGTATAAATACTTAAATGGGTACGGCTGCTGCCGTCCGGGTG
>DXGW01000048.1 GCA_019113665.1 Candidatus Alistipes excrementipullorum | reverse complement strand
TTGCATCTGAACATGCGTCACGGCACCGTTCGGGCGCCGGGACGCATATATTATTTTGATATTTGGTTATTTACGGGCCTCTTCGTTGTCTTTCTCTTCGATTAGGTCGCCTTCCCATTCGAACATCTCGAAATTGCGACGGCCCGCAAGCGAGAAACGGGTATATGTGATCGGCAGGCCACGTTCGAGGAACATCTGTTCGTAGGCTGTCTTGACCGAAAGAACCTCATCGGCGAATCCGCTTCCGTATATGTCGCGGTTCGAGATTTCGCATGGGAGTCCGAACCTGCGGACCACGGCGTCGGTGTATTCGTACAGATGCTGCGAATCGGTCTTGAGATTGATTGCACCCTCCGGTTTGAGCATGCGTGCATAGCTTTCGAGGAAGAGCGGCGACGTGAGGCGTTTTTTGGCTCTTCGGGTCTTGAGCTGCGGGTCGGGGAACGTGATCCATATCTCGTCGATCTCGTCTTCGCCGAAGAACGAGCCTATGAACTCTATGCGCGTGCGGACGAATGCCACGTTCCGCATCTGATGTTCTGTGGCGGTCTTCGCTCCGCGCCACATGCGGGCGCCCTTGATGTCTACGCCAATGTAGTTGCGGCCGGGGTCGCGCTGAGCCAGGGCTATGGTGTATTCGCCCTTGCCGCACCCGAGCTCGAGCACTATCGGGTGGTCATTGCCGAAGAACTTCTCGCGCCAATGCCCCTTGAGAGGGTGGTCGCGGTGGAATATCTCCTCGAAATCGGGCTGTATCATGCACTCGAACGTCAGGTTCTCGGCGAAACGTCTCAACTTGTCTTTTCCCATGATCACTCTTTGTTCTCAAATGTTACACCGACGGCTTCGATGCCTCGCTGCCTCTCTGTCGGAGTTATGGTAATGTTGTATGTGCCGATGTTGGCAAGCCGCGACGAGAGACGGTATGGTATCTTCTCGACAGCCGATGTGGGGGCAGGTTTGTGCTGCCCGTTCAGCCGGCATACGAACTGCTCGGTGAATACGGTCGAGTCCGGTGCTGCCGTGGTTATCGTCAGCGGCAGCATGTCACATTGCCTGTCGGCGTTGTATCTCACTACGATCGAGATGTCGCGCAGTGACAGAGTGTCGCTGTTTTCGTAGCTTATGACCGTACTGCTGTCCCACGACCGCGGGTCGACGTCGTTCATGATGCTCTCCGCCGTTGTCGTACAGCCTGCCATAAGCGCGATCGAGGCTGTCACCGTGAAAATAGTGGCCTTGATGCCCATCGGGTGCCTTATTTCTCGTTTTTGTTGTTCGGCGTCTCGGACTGCGGTGCTCCGCCCCTGGTATTGCCGCCATGGTTGCCGTTGCGGTGCGGACGGTTGTTGCGGTGCGGGCGGTTCCCATTGTGCCTTTCTGCACCGTTGGACTTTCTCTCCTCGCCCTTTTCCTGGCTGTTCTGGCCGGCTGTCGGATTTTCAGCCTTCTTTTTCTCGGCATTGCCTTCCGGCTGGTTGCCGTGGCGGTTGCGGTTCCTGCGGTTCTTGCTGCGGCGCTTCGAGTCGAAACGGGTAATGCTGTCCTCCTCGGTGCGGAATGTCGGCTCTTCGTATTCGGCTTCACCGTTGCTGTCGAGCAGCTGGTCTACCTTTTTGCCGGCGCGGTTGGCCGCCAGAATCTCTTTTACGCGCCATACGGGCAGCGTGACCATGTTCGAGAGCGAATCCTTGCTGCTGCTGAATGACATGGTGCGTGCGAGAATGTCGCTCTTTACAAGGAAATATTCACCTTCGAGCGTCTGCAGCGGCTCCTTGATCTTCGGGAAGTCGCGGCGTGCGTCGGCATAGACGTCGTATTCGTACATCAGGCAGCATTTAAGCTTCGAGCATTGTCCCGCAAGTTTCTGGGGATTGAGCGAGATCTCCTGCATGCGTGCCGCATTGGTCGTTACGCTCGAGAAGCTCGAAATCCATGAGGCGCAGCACAACTGGCGGCCGCAGGCTCCGATACCGCCTATGCGTCCGGCCTCCTGGCGGGCTCCGATCTGCTTCATCTCGATACGTATGTGGAACTGCTCGGCAAAGACCTTGATGAGTTCGCGGAAGTCGACGCGCCCTTCGGCGATGTAGTAGAATATGGCCTTGATCTTGTCGCCCTGGTACTCCACGTCGCCGATCTTCATCTCGAGCCCCATCTCGGCGGCTATCTGACGTGAGCGTATCATCGTTTCGTGCTCGAGGGCTATGGCCTCCTGCCAGCGCTCGATGTCGTATGGTTTGGCCTTGCGGTAGATCTTCTTGAACTCGCCGTTGAACGGGTTGAAACCTACACGGCGCATCTGTCTGGCCACGATGTCGCCCGTGAGCGACACGATGCCGATGTCGTGCCCCGGGGAGGCTTCGACAGCCACGATGTCCCCGCGCTTGAGCGGCAGGTTGTTGACGTTGCGGTAATATGAACGGCGTGTATTCTTGAAACGAACCTCGACGATGTCTGTGGGAATGTTGTCAGGGTACTCTTCGAGCCATGCGGTTTCGTGCAGTTTGTAGCACCCTTCGCACGGAACGGCAGCGGCTTCGCCATCGTTGTCGTAGAAGAGACAGCCCCGTCCCATTTCGGGTTTGTTGTTGCTGTTATATTCGGAAGATGACATTTATTATCGGTAAAATTTCTACAAATATATGAAAAGCTGAGTGCAGCGCCAAATTTGGAAACCAAAGATTTTGAATTTTGCGCGGCAGACCTCGCTGCTGGTCAAAAAAATGCCAGCCCGACCGGCTGTTTGCCCATATTTGCGGCCCGTGTACCGACATGAGTGTGTTCGTCTGTTCGGAAGAAATTTGTTATCTTTGCGGCCCATGTATGAGTTTTCGAAATATAAGGAACAGTATCGTGCCAATCTCAAGCTCGCATTGCCGGTAGTCGTTGCGCAGCTCGGACAGATATTGGTACAGTTTGCCGACAATGTGATGGTCGGCCGTTATGGAGGTGAGGATCCCCTGCCGTTGGCATCGGTAGCCTTCGGCAACTCGTCGGCATTTCTCTTTTTCATAGCCGGACTGGGCATAACGCTCGGTTTGACGCCGCTTGTCGGCGAATTGTTCGTGCGTGGCGAAACACGCCGTTCGGCTTCTTATCTCAAACATGCTATGGTGCTGTACGGACTGCTCGGTGTGGCCTTTACGCTCCTGCAATTGCTGTTTGCACCGATGCTTTACCGAATGGGACAGCCGGTGGAGGTTGTCGACATGGCGTTGCCGTATTACAGGTTCCTGGCATTCAGTATGTTTCCGGTGATGCTGTTCGGCGCCTTCAAGCAGTTCCTCGAAGGTGTGGGCAATACCGTTGCGTCTATGATCATCATTCTTGGCTGCAACCTGCTCAATATTCTGCTCAACTGGATATTCATCAACGGAGAGTGGGGTGCTCCGGAGATGGGCGGCGCCGGTGCCGGTCTTGCCACGATGATTTCGCGCGCCATGATGCCCGTAGCCGGACTCGTATATTTTGTAAGCCAGAAGCGTTACCGCTGCTATCTCAGCCTTTTCCCTTCGCTGAAGATGCGCCGTGCGCAGATCAACGACCTCTTCAAGATGGGCCTGCCGATTGCCGCGCAGATGTTCCTCGAAGCATCGGCTTTCGTCATCACCAGCGTGATGATGGGGTGGTTCGACGTGATAGCCATCAGCTCGAACCAGATAGCCATGACCCTCGGCAACTGCGCCTTCATGATCGTTACGGCGGTCGGTGCCGCCACCACGATACGCGTCTCGCACTGCTACGGTGCCCGCAATATCGGCGAGATGAGTATGGCCGCAAAGGCTTCGCTGCACATCGTGCTCATGTGGAATACGCTGGCAATATTGTCATTCGTGTTGCTGCGGCATGTTGTCCCGCATCTTTTCACCTCCAATGCCGCCGTGATCGACATGACGGCCCTGCTGCTGGTGTTCGTATCGCTTTATCAGCTGTCGGACGGCCTGCAGTGCGTGGCCATAGGTATCATGCGCGGGTTCCAGGACGTGAAGGTCATACCATGGATCTCGTTCCTGGCATATATAGTGCTTAATCTGCCGGTAGGGTATCTCTTCGGCTTCACGCTGGGCATGGGCCCGTGCGGTCTGTTTGTCGGCTACTTCGTCGGACTTACGACGTCGGCTGTGCTCCTGTTGCTGCGCGTGAAACGCAAGATAGGTTATC
>DXGW01000047.1 GCA_019113665.1 Candidatus Alistipes excrementipullorum | reverse complement strand
GGCGTTGCCGACACACTCAAACTCGGGCACATGCACTCGGGCGAAATGGTGGTAAAGACCATTACCCTGCGGAACGACACGGACGAGCCGCTCGTCATCATGCGCCACGAAACCACCTGCCACTGCACCTCCATGGAATACGACAAACGCCCGGTAAAGCCCGGCGAACTGATCGACGTAAAGTGCACGTTCGACAGCCGCGGCGAATACGGGTGGCAGATGAAGCTGGTCAATTTCTACATCTCAGGAGCAGAACGTCCGCTCAAGCTCTTCATCGAAGCAGACATAGAATAGGCGCAGCAAAAGCAACTTACGCCATGTGAAACGATGCATTCACATGGCGCACCCGTATTGCGTCCCTTCGGACAAGTTTCCCGCCCCTATCCGATATTTGCATTTTCACGAAAAAGCACTATCTTTGTAAGGATATAACAGAAAAACAGTCAAACCATTAAATATTACTGAAAACTATGATCAATCTATTTCAAGCAACTGAAGTAATCGAAGAGGTTGCCGCGCCCGTAGCTCCCCAGCAGGGAAGCCAGTGGACATTCTGGCTCATGATGGCAGCCATCATACTGGTACTGTGGCTCTTCATGTGGCGTCCGGAGTCGAAGCGCCGCAAGGAGATGCAGAAATTCCGCGACGGTCTGAAAAAAGGCGACAAGATCATCACTGCCGGAGGTATATACGGCACCGTGAAGGAGATAAAGGACAATACCCTGCTCATCGAGGTGGACAGCAACGTCACCCTGCGCATCGACAAGAACATGGTGGTAGCCGACTCTTCGGCTCAGCAGCAGAAGTAAGGCAGAATGAAGCAAAGTCTGAAGTATACCCCTCAGGGGACATGCTCCAAACTGATAACGATCGACGTCGAGGGAAATACTATCCTCGACGTCGATTTCGTTGGAGGTTGTCACGGCAATACCCAGGGATTGGCCGCCCTGCTGCGCGGCATGGACGTCGACGAGGCCATACGCCGTCTCGAAGGCATAGACTGTCACGGGAAAGGCACATCGTGTCCCGACCAGCTGGCAAAGGCGCTGCGCAGCATGAAGTGAATACGACAATCGCGTTAAATTAACCATAAACAAAACCTATCCCAAATGAAAAAAACACTGTTACTACTTGCCGCAGTCGCTTTTGCAGGCAGTGTCGGTGCCCAGCAGAAGATGAGCTGGGAAGAGGCTTACAAAAAAGCCGATGAAGTAATCTCGAAACTGACGACCGAGGAGAAGGTACGAATGACCCAGGGTTACAGCGAATTCTTCTTTAACGGCGTTCCCGAGAAGGGAATACCCTACGTCTATCTCTCCGACGCCACACAGGGCGTGCACATACGCACCAACCTGCCGGCTTCGAGCACGCTCAAGCAACTCGAAAAGTCGACGGCATTCCCCTGCCCCATCATGCTTTCAGCAACGTTCAATCCCGACCTTGCATACACGTATGCAAAATCGGTGGGCGAAGAGTGCCGCGCCGGAGGTGTCGAGGTGCTGCTCGGTCCCGGCATAAACATATACCGCGATTCGCAGTGCGGACGCAATTTCGAATATTTCGGCGAGGACCCCTACCTGACCTCGCGAATGGCTGAAAAATACGTCGCCGGAATGCAGTCGACGGGAACGGCAGCCTGCATGAAGCATTTCGTGTGCAACAATCTCGAATTCTACCGCCGCCGCTCGAACTCGGTGGTTGACGAGCGCGCAATGCACGAAATATACCTGCCCGGATTCAAGGCGGGAATAGATGCCGGCGTAGCAACGGTGATGACGTCGTACAACCAGGTAAACGGCGAATGGGCCGGACAGAGCGAGTACGTGATCAAGGATCTGCTCCGCGGCTACCTCGGTTTCAAGGGCGGTATCATGACCGACTGGAAATCGATCTACGACTGGGAAAAGGTGATCAAGTCGGGACAGAACATCGAGATGCCGGGCACTCCGCAGTTCTACATCGACAAGACGGCCGGCGACCTGCTGGCCGAAGGCAAGGTTACGGAGAAGCAGATCGAGGATATGATCCGTCCGATAATCGCCACCTGCATAGCCTTCGACTTCTACGACCGCGAGAAATACGACCCGTCGCTGCTCGCAAAGTTCCCCGAGCATGAAGCCAATGCCTACAAGGTTGCGACCGAAGGTATCGTCCTGCTCAAGAACAACGGCATACTGCCCTTCGATCCGAAGGTCGGCCGCAAGGTGCTCGTAACCGGTAAATTCATCAACGAGATTCCCCGCGGACAGGGTTCGGCCGCCGTTCCCGGATACAACAACGTGACACTGGCCAAGGCTCTGCGCGAAGTATTCGGCAACAACGTGGTATTCATAGCCGATCCGAGCGAGGAGACGATCCGCGAGGCCGATGCGGTGATCGTAAGCGTCGGCACGGTCGACTCCGAGAGCGTCGAGCGTCCCTTCGCCCTGCCCTCAAAAGAGGAGGCTGCCGTCAAAAAGATAGTTGCAGCCAATGCGAACACCATCGTACTCGTAAACTCAGGCTCGGGCATACGCATGACAGGCTGGGCCGATGACTGCGCCGCAATAATCTACGGCTGGTATCCCGGGCAGAACGGATTCCGCGCCATTGCCGATGTAATCACCGGAAAAGTAAACCCCTCTGGCAAGCTCCCGATGACCATCGAGAAGGAATTTGCCGACTCCCCGGCCAAGAACAGCGTCCCGAAAGGTGCCAAACTCATGCGCAATGTGAACGAATATTTCTACCGCGTATTCGACGTGAACTACGACGAGTCGGTTCTGGTCGGCTACCGATGGTATGAGACCAAGGGCATCGAACCCCTGTTCCCGTTCGGTTTCGGCCTTTCGTACACCACATTCTCGCTCGACAAGGCAAAGCTCTCGTCGAAGACCATCACGGCCGACAAGCCCGTAAAGGTAAGTGTCACGCTGACGAATACCGGTGACCGTGAGGGTGCCGAAGTCGTACAGCTCTACGTTTCGGAGAACAACCCCACGGTTCTGCGCCCGAAGAAGGAACTCAAGGGATTCCGGAAAGTAACCCTCGCCCCCAACGGGAAGAGCGTTGTGGAGTTCGAGGTAGAGTGGCAGGACCTTGCGTTCTGGAACGACACCACGCATGACTGGGACGTGAACAAGGGCGACTTCACCATATCGCTCGGCACGTCATCGGCAGACATCGACTGCGAGCTCACGCTCACGGCAAAATAAACCGACAGCAAACTAACAAAAAGGCCGGACATCAACGATGTCCGGCCTTTTCTTGTCCAACGGCACTCGGGCTGTCTATTCGATCTTTGTCTTTATGACAAACAGCTGTTTGCCGAACTCGTCGGTCGCCGTAATCTGGATTTCGGCGTCCGGATTGACCGGCGTGTACTCGAGCATATGGTCCGTACGGTACTTGTTGAGAAAATCGAACGAATCTATATCGTTGCCGCAAGCATCGTGAGCCGAAACATAAGCATCGTCATACAGACGTACAGGCTGCAACTGCGCAGACGGAACGGTAGCGCCGTTTTCAAGGCACTCGAACTTCCAGTTCGTATGCCAATCCCACACATTCATGCGTATGACCTTCTTGCCGTCTGCCGTAGTCTGCCCCGAATTGTAGACACGGCAATACTGCCCGTCAGGCTCATTGAAATTGACGCTCGTACGGCTCGCCAATGTACCGCCATTGAAATCATACACAGTATAGGTAGACGGAGCACCGTCAATGCAGAGCGGGAAATACCACCATGCACCGCAAACTGCAGGGTGAACATATTCGGTAGCCTCCACGTCAGCGCGCGGTACGCTGACAGTCTCGGCTATGTGCTGGTGACCCGACCATATGGTTATGGGGACATTCTTGTCCTTGTAGACATCGAGGACCTCATTGGCATTGGTCATCGGATTAGGCGAAGTGGCCCCCGGATTGCGGCGGAACGACGCGCAATGCCATGCTATGACGATACGCTCGATATCGGCCGGCATATAGTTGGCATCTTTCTGTATCCAGTCAAGTTGTTTCTGGTTAAGACGTATATCGAAGGCACGGTCACCGCCATTGTTGATATACTTCATGTTGTCGAGCACAACATAGTGCACCTTGCCGATATTCACTGCATAGTATGTCGGGCCGAATGCCGCCATATATGCAAGCTCGGCAGCCGAATCATCGTCATCGGCAATATTCTGAACCGCCATGTCATGGTCATGGTTGCCGATAAGATGGAATGTCTGTATGGGCATGCAGCCGCGTTCGAGAACATTGACATAGTTGGGTATATCGGCCTTGTTGGCTCCGGTCCAGTGCGATTCCTGGGTCATGTCACCAAGGTTCATGCCGTAGACACGTACGCCGGCAGGCAATGTCTTGATATAATTGCGCAACGACGCGAGATACGTGCGGCGGAAGGTCGTCGAGTCAAGCTCGTTGGCCGGCGGGCAGATCGACGGCGTGGTAGCCGACGTGCTCTTGATCATGGACCTGTTGCGGATATGCATGTCAGCCGACACGATCATGATATGGTTGTCATTGTTTACCTTCTTGAGGGTAAAATCGTGCTGCTGTACCTTGTCCACGCTCGTGGGTGCCGATATGCGACGATAAAAATACGGTATGAATCCGCGTGTCGATGCGATTTCGTATCCCGACGGAATAGTCAGATATACAAGTTTGGACTGATCGGACGACGTACGCAGGCCATATGCACCCTGTTTGTTGGTGCGGGTCATGTTGACACCGTCGGTAACGACTACTCCCTGTACGCCCTCACCGTCACATGTGACGACACCGCGCACCGTAGCCTGGGAATCGATCTGCGACCAGTCAATTCCATCGGGATCTTCCGGTTCCTCGGGTTCTTCCGGTTTCTCGGTATCACCTCCTTCGGTTCCGGACTTCTGGCACGACACATTGAATACGGTCAAGGCGAACGTTGCCGCCAGCAAAATAAACAGATTTTTGATTTTCATATTATCAGAGTTTGAAGAATGCAGTTATGGGATTGTGGTCCGACGTATATGGAACACCGTAACGTGCCGCATCGTTCATTATCGTACGATACCCCAACACCTTGACATTTCGGTAGAATATATGGTCTATCCACAGATCGCGTACTCCCCATTCATTGAACGTAGGCAGCGAGTCGGTTACGGGTGCAGTCTCACGTGCACCGTCCATCCACCCGCGCAAAGGCGCAAGGGCCTCGTTATCGAATGTCGTATTGAGGTCGCCCGACATGATCACGGCCGCCTTGTCACCGGCAATCTCTTTCATGTGCTCCACGATCATCTCAGCCTCGTGTTTGCGGGCATTGGTGCCGACATGGTCGAAATGGGTATCGAAGTAGTAAAACTCCTTGCCCGATTTCCTGTCGCGGAACTTGCCCCATACCGTTACGCGACGGCACATGGCGTCCCAACCGCGCGAAGGACGGTCAGGAGTTTCGCTCAACCAGAAAAAGCCGCTGTCGAGCAATATGAACCGAGACTTGCGGTACATGAGCATAAGATGCTCGCCACCGTCGGGACGTTTCTTTATGTCGGTATCTGCATCGCGTCCCATATCGAGGCTGCCGTAATCACTCAAATTGATCTTCAGGAAATCAACCTGCGGACGATGCGGTTCCTGAAATCCGACAATATCTGGATTCTCTTCGCGTACCACCTTAAGAACGGCATTACGACGGTTCTCCCAACAATTGTCGCCATCAGCTCCGGGTTTGTAGTAACGGATATTGAACGACATAAGCTTCAGATCCGCCTTGGCAGCAACCTTTGCCAGAGCAGCCTCATCGACCGCCACCTGTGCGGCTGAGGTATTCTGCGCCGTTGCCGACCAACCGCACACGGCAGCCGACAACAATATGCTCAACAGTAATCTTTTCATATGTTTGCTTTATAAGACCAAAACGGGGAAAGGGTAAAACCCCTCCCCGCTTCGGTTGATATCATGCAATGCTGCTATCTGTTATAACGTATTGCAAAGTAAGAGAGATAACTTGCGTGTTCACCAGCCTCAGCCGCACCACTCTTACTGTCTCGCAGTCGAGCATTGGCATAATCGGCGCCGTTACTGCACAGGTCACTCGTCGGACGCAGACGGATATAGACATTTTCATGTCCGAGAATCTCCTGCGGCAGTTCGAAGTTAATAGTCTTGAATGCGGTAATCGACGAATAGAGAGTATTCGACCATACTGATACGTCAGGTACGGTGTACTCGCCTATCATATTCCACTTGCTATCGTCCTCGGGTGCCTGCGAATCGGTCAACGACCACTCGGCACACCAGAATCTCGGAGAGAAGAAGGATTGCTGCGCATTCATTACAGATATCTGCATCGAAACCTGCGAAGAAGAAATTCCTGCCGTAGATACATTGATCAGCCAGCCATACGGTCTGTCGGTATCGTCGTCCCACCAATAATGGCTACCGAAAGCTACCCAACATGCACCGTTAACATTACCCTTTCCTCGCATTGAGGAACTACCATTATAGTTTATCTGATTGGAATTTGTCGGTATAGCCTCATTGCTTGTCCATCCACCAACGCCACAACCAACATACTTCGTATCTGCAGCATACGGGCCGCACCACTCGAGTGTTCCGTCGGGATTATGGCTGACGAAATCATCCATCAAAGGATTCCAACTCTCCTTGTTCGGATCAATTACGATACCAATACCATTTTTGTTGCCATAGTTAGCACCGAAATAGTACGAAGCGTTATTACCTACCGGTCCAAGATAATCGTATGTACCGCCACCATACATATACTGCTGATATGACTGCTGGAAATATTCATTATCGGCCGAATCAGAATACTTTTTCTGATATGTATGAGTCAACCAACCATTTGTTCCGTATGTAGGACGCTGAACCTTGTTCTCCAAGTCAGGATTCCAATAACGGTACTCAGTCAGAAGAGCCGAGAAACCATCTTCAACGCTGTCGTTCATGTTATCCCAGATATCGCTCTTGTTTTGGTGACGTATCTGGTAACGGCCAATATATCCCAGAGTCGGATCATCGTCCATCTCAGCGGGGTCTGCACCGTTACGCCACTCGAAACGCGAGAAACGCTCGTGAACAATCACACCCGATATCTTACCAGAACCGTAAGGCAGACGGGTACCGTCACTACGATATTTGCAGGTAGTATTTGTCATCATATACATGGCATCTCCGTTTATATCGCGGACGAGCAATGGATACTTGCTCAAACGGCTTGCATTGGTCTCGATGGCATAACCGCCGTTGATAGGAGTCAAACCGCCCTTACGTATCGGGAACTCTACATCCTTAAGCGTTACATAAGTGTAGATATCATCATCTGTAAGCTCGCTCATGTATTTCTCCTTTACAGGCACGTCAGACGCCGAACCTGCGACACGAGAAATGACCATTGCACGTGTCACATCACGCAATTCATAGCGGTCGGGATTCATCTTAAGGTATGCCGAAGCCCCCTGTACAAGTATTTGCACATGGTCATACTGATCAAATACGTTATCCTCCGGGGTTACGGTCTCTATCGATATA